>DBFXIC010000254.1:0-3156 GCA_048455095.1 Anaeromassilibacillus sp. | reverse complement strand
CACAGACCGGCTGTGCCGTGAGTTGGACTTTGTCACGCGGCATCGTTTTAAGAGCGTTGATGCGATATCGGACTACCGTGCGGCAATCGCCGGACGCGCTAAGGCCATGCGTGCGGAACGGACAGAATGTACGCGGCAGCTTCGGCACAGGAACTGTCATCCATCGCAAATCAACACATTAGAAGCAAGGAGGGCAGAATTGACCGGCACACTGAAGGAGCTGCGCCGTGAGGACGCATTGGCGGCGGCGGTGATATGGCGGCTCGAAAAGACTGCGGTAGCCCGTTCATATATGAAGGAGCAGCGGCGCACTGTACTACAGCGCACTGCGATGAACAGGCAGTATGAGACTGAGCGGTAAGGCAATGCGGATGAAGTTGATATCCCCGCGCCGGAAAGGTATAATGAGTGTGATAGAACATCTGTGCTATACCATGTGCCCAAGGGAGGGAAACAAAGCGTGAAAAAGCATCACTGGATCAACGACGACATCGTGATAGACTTCCCTTTGCCCCAGTCCATGCTGTACTTGATTGAAGAATTGGAAAAACTGGATGCAGAAGAAGACTATGCGTATTTTAACTATGCTGAAGCATTGGATACAGGCGCTAAGGAGTTGTACCGACGCGGGACACTTACACGCAAACAATGGAATCAGCTTTGCCTTAAATATGATGGAGTGTATGAATGATAAAGGTATTAAATTTGGAAAACGCTCCCTTGAGCGACCGAAACGGTTCCTATGGCGGGGCGGCAGGTTCAAAAGAAGGTATTCTGATAGACAGAGAATACTGGCTTGTAAAATATCCTAAAAGTACCAGAAGCATGCGAGGCACATTACTGTCCTATACCACTTCGGCTTTGTCGGAATATATAGGAAGCCATATTTACAGTATCCTGGGATACAGCGTCCATGAATAATGACCGAAGGCTGCTGCTCGAATGAAGCGGCAGCCTTTTTATATCGAAATCCAAATGAAACAATATGATGACCATACGTGAAGAAAGAGGGATAAGAATAGGATTAGACCGTGTAAAGAAAAACAATACAGAATTGAAAAACGGCATGCAATCAGAGGATGGCTACATGCCGTTTTTTGTTTTTGGGAAGAACCGGATCAGAATCTCAGAACACTTTGAATCGAGTGAAAAAACGCTGCCGGAACTGGTGGAAGAAACGATACAAAATGTTGCCGGAAAAAGGTGAATTCGTGAAACGATAAAGCTGGATAACAGCCCGTGTTTGTGGTATGCTGTGGGTGCAGGAAAATTTCCAAACGCGGGTTGTTTCACATCGAAGGAGGTTCTTTTTTGAAACAGCCTATCTACAATACAGCATTATATCTAAGACTGAGCCGTGACGATAAAACCTACGGCGACAGCGTAAGCATTGAAACGCAGCGTGCCATATTACAGCAGTATGCACAGGATAACGGTCTGCATGTCGTGGACGAATACGTGGACGATGGATGGAGCGGTACAAATTTCGAGCGTCCAGATTTCCGGCGTATGATGAAGGATATCGAACTCGGGAAAGTCAACTGCGTGGTCACAAAGAATCTCAGCAGGTTTGGGCGTGAACACATCATGATGGATTACTACCTTGAGTTCATATTCCCGGAAAAGCGCGTTCGGTACATTGCGGTGGCTGAGAATGAGGATACGGAAAAAGTTCTCAGTGATTTCGTTCCTTTTAAAAACCTGTTCAATGAATGGTTCGCAAAGGACACCAGTCGAAAAGTGAAGGATGCGTTACGCACCAAATTCAAAAACAAGGAGCGTGTCTGCGCATATGCCATCCTCGGATACAAAAAAGACCCGTCTGCCAAGAACCGGATCATCCCCGATGAGGAAACAAGGTGGATCGTGGAAAAAATCTATGAGACTGCCTATTACGGGGCCGGTGCGGCGAAAATCACACGGATACTGACAGAGGAAAAGGTGCCCACTCCCAGCTGGCTGAATTACCAGCGGTACGGGAATTTTGCGAATATCTACAAAAATGCGCCGGAGTCCAAAAAGTATGCATGGACGATCGCCCAGGTCAAGAGCATCCTCAAGGATGAGACGTATATTGGAAACACCATCCACTACAGAGAAACAAACATCTTATATAAAAACAAAAAGCGTATCCGTAAGCCACAGGAACAATGGCTACGGGTCGAGGGAACGCATGAGGCGCTTATTTCCAGAGATGTATTTGACCGTGTCCAGGACTTGAGCGCGAAGCGACGCAGAAGCCAGAAAAACGCGGTCACGCAGATTTTTGCAGGGCTGGTAAGATGCGCGGACTGTGGATGGTCGATGCGGTTCGCTACGAACCGGCAGAACAAAACGCCGTACAGCTATTACTCCTGTACCTATTACTCACAGCATGGGCGTGGTTGGTGCTCCTCTCACTATATTCGCTATGATGTTCTGTACGCTTATGTGCTTTCCCGTCTCCAATACTGGTGCCGACAGGCGCAAATAGATTGCAAACGGCTGCTGGAGAAAGTGAAAGACAATGTTGGGGGCGAGTGCACAGCACAGACCAAAGCAAAACTGACAGAACTCAACCGTCTGGAAAAGCGTCGGAGTGATGTAGATTCCCTGTTCACACGCATGTATGAGGATCGGGCTGCAGACCGAATCACGGAACGCAATTTCACCATGCTGCTGGAGAAATACCAAGCAGAACAACAGCAGCTGGAAATCCGGATACAGAACCTCAAGGCGGAACTCTCACACGCCGAAAAATGGCTGGCCATTGTGGAGAAATATGCGACTCCCACGGAACTGACCGCCGAACTGCTTAATGCCCTTATTGACAAGATCCTTGTCCATGAGGCTGAGGTGGGACCCGATGGCATTCGCCAGCAGGAAGTCGAAATTTTTTACCGCTTTATTGGCCGTTTAGACGGCCAATCCCTCAGCCGTTCCTCTATCCCCGACCCGGTGTCTTTGCCTGTGTGATACCGGACTGAATTATCCGGATATTGTATTGTTCCAGCCCATCTCCGAGTTGCTTGGGCGTCCGCTTTTGCAGCTTTTCTGCAAGGACGGGCTTTCCGCCGAGCAGGCCGTGGCGGCGGCGGCGGCGCTTTCCGCACAGGAAAAGCAGGCCGTCAGGCGCGACATGAAATGGCACGCGGTATTCCGCCTGGCGGCCGCCCT
>DBFXIC010000253.1:0-15019 GCA_048455095.1 Anaeromassilibacillus sp. | reverse complement strand
AATCTGGGCTGGTCGCGCCGGAACAGGTGTATGCTTCCGATCCGAGCGAACAGAACCTGAGCCGGATGCAGGCGGAATACGGCATCTGCATCACGCAGGACAACCTTGTCCTTGCCAAAAAATGCGATATCCTGGTGCTCTCCGTCAAACCGTATCTGTATGCGGACGTCATTGAGGAGATCCGCGACGCGGTCAAGGAACATGCGCTCATCGTGATGATCGCGGCCGGGCAGACCATTGCGGCCAACGAAGCGCGCTTTGGGCGCGAGATCAAGATTGTGCGCGCGATGCCCAACACGCCCGCGCTGGTCGGGGAAGGCATGGCCGCGCTGTGCGCCAACAGCTTTGTGACCGAAGAGGAGAAAAACGAGGTCCGCGAAATCTTTGAAAGCTTTGGCAAGGCGGAGTTTGTCGGGGAAAGCATGATGGATGCCGTGGCGGGCGTGAGCGGTTCTTCCCCGGCGTATGTCTACATGTTCATCGAGGCGCTTGCGGACGGCGCCGTCATGCAGGGGATGCCGCGCCAGCAGGCGTACACCTTTGCGGCGCAGGCCGTTTTGGGTTCGGCTCGCATGGTCCTGGAAACCGGCATGCACCCCGGCGCGCTGAAAGATATGGTCTGCTCGCCCGGCGGCACTACGATCGAGGCGGTCGCCAGCCTGGAGCAGGACGGCATGCGCGCCGCTGTGATCAACGCGGTCAACGTATGCACGGAAAAGTCCAAAGCGATGAGCAAATAAACCGCGTCCCCCAAAACGCATAATCGTTTTCATGTCCGGAAACACTAGCCCTATCTGTTCCGCGCATCCGCAAGCGCGACCCCATTCTGAACAAAAGGAAGTGTTTCCATGGCAAAGGACATCAAAAAGGAAATCATCGCCGAGCTGGACCGCCGCATGGACCTCCTGCGCGAACACCAGTACGACCAGATCGAGATCACGGGCAATGAGTATTCAGAACTCAACCAGGCGCTTTCCAAGGTGATCGGCGCGCCGTTGCTGGAAGAGCTGGGCGATATCAAGGATTTTGTACAGAGCCTTTAAATGATAACAAAAGCGGGAACCCCGGGTTGAAAAAGCCCGGGGTTCCCGCTTTTTATCTGCAATTGCAAAGTTCTCTTAAATCAAACGGTCAGCCAATTTCCTGCGCAGCATCTTTTACGCCTACAGCGACTTTCACTGGGAACTTTCCTGAAAGGTATTTCTCCAAAAGCCCTTGAAACCCTTTAACGGATCGTCACCGCGCAGTGCCTCACAGGACGCGCAGTGTCGTTCGCGCCTACGGCGATTTTCAGTAAGAGCTGTCAGTCAATCGTTATCGCGCAGTGCCTCTGCGGCTGTTGGCCCGGCAGGGTGGTATACACGCCCGTGCTCTGGCCCGGCGCGCCGATCGCATACACTCTGTAATAGTAGTCGTTGCCGATCTTCGCCACAAACTGTGTCTTAAGCACGCCGCCGTTGCCTACGGTAAAGCTCGGAGCCGCGCCATTGCCGCCCACCACCGTCATCTTGAAGCAATAGGCGCTGCCGCGCTTCATGGTGAAGTCCACCGTCGTATCGGAAATGACCTTCGCCAGCGTGCCAACGGTCTGTGCCGCGCCGACAACCGCCGTTCCTTCCCCGCCGTAGGTATTGCCCGTCGCATTTGCCGAGGAGCTTCCCGATCCGCCGGTGTGGGGACTGTTGTGATCGTCGTTGTTCTTCCGGAGCCCGTCGATCGCACTTTGTACATTGCCGCCCAGACGGTCCACTTCCTCCTGATCCACTGTAGCGCTCAGCATGGCCTGCCGCGCTTCAGCAAGCGCGTTTGTCAGCGCCGCCGCACTCTCTGCGGTATAGAGGCTGAGGTCATAGCTTTCCGCTTCCTTGATCAGGGCTTCCAGAGCAGCCTTATTCGGAATCTTCCGCAATGCCGCCATCGTCTCCGTCAAAGCGGTTGCCGCCTGATCGATGGAGTTCTGCGTAAGCTCGCCGTTCAGGAGGGTTTCCGCCGCACGGAGCGCTTGCAGGAACGCCTTCTGCCCAGCTTCCAGATAGGTATCCAGTTCCGCTTCGATCTCCTGCGCCTTCTTGACCAGGGCTTTCAGGGATTCGACGTCCGCCTTGCGCACCAGATTTTCCATCGCGGTCCGCAGGGCTTCCGCTGTTTCCAGAATTTCCTTGTCCATTGCATCCGGATCCTCGTAGAGGTCCTGTGCGGTCTTGAGCACCTTTTCATATGCCGTCCAGCTTGCGCTGGTAAAGTCGTCCTGTTTCAGCAGGGCCGCCGAAGCAAGCGCCTCTTCCAGCGGGGTCTTGTCGCCCTTTGCAAAACTCAGATACTGAATTGCCTTGAGGAGCGCAGCCCACGCGTCGTCGATGGTCTTTTGCGCCGCAGCCTTGTCGGCCAGCACAACCTTGCCCTGTGCCAACGCATTGTTAAAGGCTGTCTGCACCGTCGGGACCGCGTTTTTATATTCGTCGCCACCCTTGAGCGCTTCCGCCTTATCGACCATCAACTGAAGAATCTGTTTGTCCACGACGACAAATGCAAGATCGACCGCGGTGTCCGCGTTCGGCATCGCGGTGCTGTATTCGTACTGGTGAATGTCAAAAGCGTCGTCAACCGGCACCGCTTCGCCATTCACCGTCACGCCTGCGAACACCCTGCCTTCCACCGCCGGTTTGAAGGTCAGTTCGACCGGTGTGCCCGCCGTCACGGTCGCCTGGTAGGAACCGATCAAATTCGGGATGGTCTGCGCTTCCCCATCGATGAAAAGCTTCACCGTCTTCGGGAAGCTGACGCGCAGCGTATGGTCTCCGGGCTCTTCCTCGGACGGGGCCGTGACGCGGATCTCCGCTGCGGACGAGAACTGCTTCGGCGGTTCATCCGTGACGGAATTAACGGAGATCAGGCGCACATTCGTGGCCTTTTCCGCCGGGAAGCTAACCTTTTTCCAGGAATAGGTCGTCGCCCAGTTTCCGCTTGCCACTTCATGATAAGTCGCGCCGTTGTCGTCGCTCAATTCGATGCGGTACTCGGTGATGAGGCCGTTCCTCCCGGAGGGGCGCGGCAGATAGCGCAGGCCGTCCACCGTCTTTTCACCGCCCAGGGCGATGTCGATCCAGTGATCCTCACGCGCGGCGCCATTCCAGAGGGTGTGCCAGAGGGTACGGGGGTCGCCGTCCAAAACCAGACGTGCCGGGCCCTCGTCGCCAGGCTGCTCACTGCCCGCCGTGGCCGTCATGCCGTCCACCGGAAGATCATAGGTGTCATCCTCCGCCGGATTCTTATCGACGGTGTCCACGCTATAGCTCTTCAGGACTTCTGCGCCGAGTTCCTGCAGGCTCAGGCCGTTGGGCTCTTCCGTATACGCATTGTTCGAACGCGCCCACTGCCATTCGAATTCAAACCATTTACTGTCGGAGTTGATGTTCGCATCATGCGCTTCGCCGTTGAGCATCTTCTGGTACTCGTTGATCCATCTCTCCCAGCGAACCCTGTAGTAATCGTTTGTCAGGCCTGCCCACTGGCGGTTTGAGTAGTCCTTCAATCCGCCGGCATTTGCCTGCGAAACGCCGCCCCAGGTGGAGATCAGGCCGCGTGCGTTCAGCTCGTACAGTTCCTTCGTGAAGTCGTCCGCATTGGCCGCAAGATCTTTCGCCTGGCCAATCCATGTGCCCACCAGGAACTGCTTCTGGGTGCCGAGCACCTTTTCGATCTCGTCGATGATATTCAGGAACTGCTGAGACCTGCGCGCAAACGCTTCCGCATCCCCGGCGCTGGCGGCCTCCGCCATGCTCTTCTGATATTCCTGCGCCGTATTGGAAAGCACCTGTTTGAGCACGTCCGCCAGATCGTACTGGTAGCCGGGGCTGTCCTTCAGCTTGTCGTAATCCTTGAGCAGCAGCTCCGCCGTGTGTTCCAAATCCTTTTTGTTATAATCGATCACCGCATTGCCCCAGGTGGAGGCTGCGCTGATGTTCAACGCCGGGCGGGCGTTTACCACCGATTCCGGCGCGCCCTGTCCCTTCATATTGAGCGCCGGGTTGTACACGGTATTGTGCAGAATCTGCATCGCCTCGTAGGCCGCGTCGCTCTCCGCGCCGTAGCGGCGGGTCGTATAATCGCGGAACCACTGGTCGAGGTCGATCGGCTGCAGATCGTCCGGCGTCTCGCTCCAGATCGTTTCAAACAGCAGGTCGTACAGGACCGGGTTGTTCTGGGAGGCCTCCGGTGCGATACCGATGCCCGCCATGTGCTGCGCGGTCTTAGAGGCGCGCGGAATCTCATTGACAAAATTGTCGATGTGCCCGTGCAGGCCCATGCGGCCGCCGAAGTTGTTCAGCATGCAGTAGACCCACGGGGTATCCAGGAACTCGTTCCTGTTCTCCCAATAGGGGGTCTTTTCCGCATAGAGGTCGAGCACGAGCGCATGCTCGCGGTTGCCCTCCAAGCCCTGTAACAGAGAATCGGTCGGGTTGCCCTGCCACGCCTGGATGATCCAGACCGCGTCCGGGTCCGCCTCCAGCATGGAGGACATCACATGGGCGCTGACGGTCGCACCGGACATACCGCCGGTATTTCCGCCCTCATGGAAGGGGTCTGTCGCGTAGTAATGGGAGACATCGCCAAACACCTCGCGCTGGCAGGCATAGAACTTCTCTGCAAACGCACTGTAGGTCGCTGTATCCGTCTTGAGCATGGCCGGGCGCTGGAAGGAGCACCAGGTCCCCTGCGGGATGATCTGTGCATCGGGCTGCTTGTTCCGAATATCGACCGGCACCATGCCGCTGTAGCCCTGCAGCGCCGGCTGCATACCGAGCTTGCGCATGATGAGCTGGTTCTGCCGCGCCATCTCCGTGCGCTCTGTAAACCAGGTGTCATGCACCGGGCCGCCAAAGCCGGAGAGATTCGCCATGTATGCCCATGCATAATAGGCCGGGCCTGCGATAAAATCCTTGATCTCCTGATGGCTGTAGCCCAGCTCGCCGAGGAACCGGCGCCAGACTTCCTCCTGTGCGGTGGCGTCGAGCACCACGTTCACGCCGTTGAGCGCCAGCCAGTCGAGCTCGTTGCGCCATTCTTCCTCGCCCCAGAAGGCCATGGAATAGGACAGCGTGCAGTAGTTATAGGAGTAGCGCACCGGGAACTTCGTTTCCCTGCGGACCGGCTTCACCGGGATGATGGCATCCGGCATCCGCACCTGATCGCCCACCTGGGAAATCATCACATTGCAGGAATACTTCAAATAATAATTGAGGCCGGTCGCCAGGGATACGCCGTTGTTGCCGACGACCTTGACGCTCCCGTCCGCCGCATTGGATAACTCAAAATAATCGTAGCCGTCTGCACCGGGAGCCGCGAGTTCAAAAGTGAACCAGTCCACGTATTCCTTGCCGAGGCGGCGTTCCACGATCCCCTGGACCTCCTGAATGGTCATCTCCGGGGTGATCTCCACATTGTACGGGGATTCCTCAAAGGTGGGGATAACGAGCGCCGGGGTCTCCTGCACCGCTGTGCCGCTGGGTTCACCCATGACGCGCACCTCGTTGAGGACCGCCTGTGCGGAGGCGGAGTTGTACTCCATATACACGCGCACGATGCGGGCTTCCTTGCCCTTCAGGTCATATGTTTCGCCCTCGGCCGGACATACGTCCTTGGAGGTCTTTTCAGCCGCCTTATCGAAATCGCGGCCGTCCATACTGGTATAGATGGAATACTGCTCATATCCGCTGCCGGGGGTGTAGATCTCCACCCGGTCGAGATAATAATTCTCTTCCAAGTCGATGTCCACATAGCCGGGATACATCGTGCCATTCCACGCATTGGTGGTCTGGCCGTCGTTGATGCGATAGGCATTGTTCTGGTTGGAGCTCGCATGCACGGGTTTGTTCCATGCGATGCTCTCCGTGTCCTCCTCCGACTCGCCCGGGGCTGCGAAGATCTTGAACTCCGCAATGGCCGGCCACGGGTCGCCGCCGGTGGAGCCGATGCTCTTGATGTCGATGCGCACGTCCTTCAAATCGAGGGGCGTTTCCAACTCGTGCGTGCGCAGGCAGTCCTCGCGCGTGGCCGTCGCGTCACTGACCAGGGTTGTCCAGCTGTCGTCGTCCTTCCCTTTGCCCAGGATGTCATAGGTAAAGACAAACTGGTTTGCGTCGGGTTTCATGTCCTCAAAGGCAATCTCAAAGGACTGGACGCGCCGCTGCTGCGGCAGGCTGAGCTGCACCCATGCGGGTTCCCCTTCCAGGCTACTCATGCCGCCGTTGAGGAACACATACAGGGAGCCGTAGTTGTCGTCCACCAGATTTCCGGGAACGCCCGCGCCCCCGCCGACCGAAGTGATGGTGGCCTCCGGCGCGATGTTCTGCAGTTCCTCCTCCTGGGAATCGTCCTCGACCCAGATTTCCACTTCTGCGATGGCGGGCCAGAAGGCTCCGACTGCACCGTCGTTCATCGGATTAGAGAGCTGCACCTTGAGGTGGGAGAGATACGTCGCGGTTTCAAAGGTATATGCGTACGCATCGTCGAAGCTGTGGTTCGGCTCCGCGTCCGCCGCGATGTAGTCGGTGATCACGCTATTCACCGCATAGGAGAGATCCATATCCACGGACCAGGCGGAATGGCCGCTTTCAAACTTGACCACGACCTTCTTGACCGGTTTGCCAAGCGCCGGCGGAAGCTGGAACACCACTTCTGTGGGCCATTCACCGCCGTTGCGCACCCACAGGGTGGAGTCGTCGCCGTCCACCAGGTTTTCCGGGCCTCGCCCCGCCTCGTTTTCCGGGGCGTCAATGGTACACTGACTCGCAATATTGACGAGCTTCGCCTGTGCCGGGGCCTGCGCACGCGCAAACGCCGTAAGCGGCAGCGAAGACAACACCAACATCACGCACAACAGTGCGCTGAGTAGGGATTTCATCTTCATTTTCTTCAAAATTTGCACCTCCCAAGCAATATATTTTAGATATTTTACCATCTTTTCAAAAAATCTTCAATCTTTTTCGCAAGAAAGCATTATCGCCCCCAAAACATAAATCGACTATATATATTAAAAATATGAAAGGTTCACGGATGGCATATTTCCAGTAAAAACGCAACCTTTCGTGCGGTATGGAAATCAATCCATGTGCATATGAATGAAAAAGGACCGGACGCGGCTGGATGAAAAGGGACCTGACGATCCCGGTGTGCAATGTTCCCGGCCTGCCGTGGCGGTGGAATGAAAACCTCCTGAAAAGCTCTTGACTTCTCTGGAAAAGTTTTCTATACTAAACTTGAAAAGTGTATATCGTGGATGAAGATACCGGGAGAGACCGCATCGAATTGCGGCGCCGAAGGGGCTGTGCCGAAAACTCTCAGGCAAAAGGGACCGGTATCCGACAAAACTCCGAAAAGCTGTTCCCGGCGGTTCCTTTCCGGCGGACGGCACCGAAGAAGCAATCCCTTTCCGGGAGAATCTTTCAGGTTACATGACGGGGCGTGCAAATTGTTGCGCGCCCCGTCTTTTTATTTCTCCCGGAAACCAATGACAAGGAGGGTTCCCCTATGGAAAAGAAAACGCCGCTGTACGAACAACACGTTGCACTCGGCGGACGCATCGTTCCCTTTGCCGGCTTTCTGCTGCCGGTGCAGTACCCCACGGGCGTGATCGCGGAGCATATGGCGGTGCGCCAGCACGCGGGCCTTTTTGACGTCTCCCACATGGGCGAGGCGTTGATCGAAGGGCCGCAGGCGGAACAAAATTTAAACTTTATCCTTTCCAACCAGTTTACCGGAATGCCCATCGGAGGTGCGCGCTACACCCTGATGCTCAACGAGTCGGGCGGCGTGGTGGACGATCTGATCGTCTACCGCCGTTCCGAGACGTCCTTTTTCCTCGTGTTGAACGCAGCCAACACGGAAAAGGACCTCGCGTGGCTGCGCAGCCATCTGTCCGGCGACGCGTCCCTCACGGATCTTTCACCCCGCGTTGCACAACTCGCAGTGCAAGGCCCGGAAGCCGACGCGGTCCTTTCTGGGCTGACAGATCTCGAAGCGCTGCCAAAAAAGTACTATACCTTTGTGGAGCATGTCGAAGTGGCGGGTGTCCCCTGCATGGCGTCCCGCACCGGCTACACGGGCGAAGCGGGATATGAGCTGTATATGGACCCGGCGGACGCGCCGAAGGTGTGGGACGCGCTGGTGAAGGCCGGTGCCACGCCCTGCGGCCTGGGTGCGCGCGACACGCTCCGCCTGGAGGCCTCCATGCCGCTCTATGGCCACGAGCTGAACGACCATATGGACCCGCTCTGTGCGGGGCTCGGCTTTGCCATCAAGCTCGACAAGCCGGACTTCATCGGAAAAAGCGCGCTGATGCAGCTGGGTAAACCCGCCCGCGTGCGCGTCGGATTAAAGGTGACGGGCCGCGGCATTATCCGTGAGGAGCAGCCCATTTTTATCGATGGAAAGGAAGCCGGCGCGACCACCTCCGGCACCCACTGTCCATATCTGGGCGTGAGCTGTGCGATGGCCTATGTCGACGCCTCCCGTGCCGAACCCGGGACCGCTGTGGAGGTGGAGGTGCGCGGACGCCGCGTGGCCGCCGAGATCGTCCCGCTGCCGTTCTACAAGCGCACAAAATAAAATCCCATAAAACTTTCACTATAAATGGAGGGCTTTCAAATGAATTTTCCCAACGAACTGTTTTACACCAAATCCCATGAATGGGTCCAGAAGCTCAGCGATTGTACCGCGCGCGTCGGTCTGACCGATTACGCGCAAAAACAATTGGGCGACCTCGTGTTTGTCAACCTGCCCGAGGAGGGCGACCCGGTCGCGCCGGGCGAGAGCTTTGCGGACGTGGAGAGCGTCAAGGCGGTATCCGATCTGTACAGCCCGGTAAAAGGGACAGTTTCCGCAATCAATGAAGAGCTGCTGGACGCGCCGCAGATGATCAATGAGTCCCCGTATGACGCGTGGTTCATCGAGGTGGCGGAGATCACGGAATATGGTGATCTGCTGGATGCGGCGGCCTATGAGGCCTTTTGCGCCGAGGAGGACAAAAAACACTGATCCCAACCGAAACGACAGAGAAGGGAATGATCACCATGGGAAGCTATCTTCCGTCCACCGCTGAACAGAAGCGGCAGATGCTGGAGGCCGTCGGCGTTTCCAGCATGGATGCGCTCTATGACGGTGTGCCCGCTTCCATCCGCCTGGACCGCCTCGACCTCGCGCCCGGCCTGTCCGAGCTAGAGGTTTCGGCGCACATGCGCGTGCTGGCAGCAAAAAACCGCGTGTTCGGCTCCATCTTCCGCGGCGCGGGCGCATATGACCACTATATCCCGTCCATTGTGGAACGCGTCTGCAATAAAGAAGAATTTTTGACGGCTTACACGCCCTATCAGGCGGAGATCAGCCAGGGCATCCTGCAATCTATCTTTGAATACCAGACTATGATCTGCGAGCTGACCGGCATGGATGCCTCCAATGCGTCCGTGTACGACGGCGCTTCGGCGGCCGCAGAGGCCGTGGCCATGTGCCGCGACCGCAAACGCAGGCGCGTGCTGATCTCTGCGACGGCACATCCGGCGGTGATTCAAACCGTACAAACCTACTGTGCGGGCGCGGGCGAAGAGGTCGCGCTGATCCCAATGAAGGACGGACACACCGACCTCGACGCGCTGCGCGAACTGCTCTGTGAGACGGACGCATGCGTGTATTTGCAGCAGCCCAACTTCTACGGGCTCCTTGAGGACGCGGAAACCGCCGGCGCAATTGCCCACGAGGCGGGCGCAAAATATATCATGGGCGTAAATCCCATCGCCGCAGCAATCCTCAAGACGCCGCGCGAATGCGGCGCAGACATCGCCGTGGGCGAAGGCCAGCCGCTGGGCATGCCGCTCGCCTTCGGCGGCCCGTATCTGGGCTTTATGGCGTGCACACAGGCGCTGTTCCGTAAATTGCCGGGCCGCATCGCCGGTGAGACGGTGGACGCGGCAGGCGAGCGCTGCTATGTGCTCACCTTACAGGCGAGGGAGCAGCATATCCGCCGCGAGAAGGCGTCCTCCAATATTTGCTCCAACCAGGCGCTATGCGCTATGCGCGCCGCCGTCTATCTTTCGGCCATGGGGCCGGGCGGATTGCAGCAGGCCGCGCGGCTCTGCCATGCAAAGGCGCACTACCTCGCGGGGCAGCTCGCAGAAATCGGCTTCCCCATGCGTTATTCCGGGGAATTCTTCCACGAATTCGTCACCGATACGCCCGTCCCGGCGGAACAGGCGCTTGCAGCGCTGGAAGCGCACGGTATCCTGGGCGGCCTTCCGGTCGAGGGCGGCATCCTCTGGTGCGCGACGGAAAAGAATACGAAAGCGCAGATGGACGCTTTGATTGCCGTTTTAAAGGAGGTGCGCGCATGAACCTGCTGTTTGAAAAGAGTGTTGCCGGGCGGGCATGTACCCTCCTGCCAGAATGCGATGTGCCGGCCGCAGCGCTGCCAGAATCGTTTTCCCGCAGGCAGCCGCTGCACCTGCCGGAGCTCTCCGAGACCGATATCAGCCGCCATTATACCGAGCTTGCCAAACGCGTACACGGCGTGAACGACGGCTTTTATCCGCTGGGCTCCTGCACCATGAAGTACAACCCGGC
This sequence comes from Anaeromassilibacillus sp., assembly GCA_048455095.1. Taxonomy (GTDB): domain Bacteria; phylum Bacillota; class Clostridia; order Oscillospirales; family Acutalibacteraceae; genus Anaeromassilibacillus. The sequence goes on along the minus strand of DBFXIC010000253.1, from coordinate 4,408 downwards.
GCTCAACGAGGAGATCGCCGCCCTGCCGGGGTTCACCGGCATCCATCCGCTTCAGCCCGCACATACGGCGCAGGGCTGCATGGAGGTGTTGGCGGAGGCGGAGCGCATCCTCTGTGCCGTCACCGGCATGGAGGAACTCACCTTCCAGCCCGCGGCGGGCGCGCACGGCGAGTTCACCGGCCTGCTGCTCATCAAAGCGTACCATCAGTCGCGCGGCGATTTGGCGCGCACAAAGATTATCGTGCCGGATTCGGCCCACGGCACCAACCCGGCATCCGCTGCGATGACGGGCTTCGACGTGGTAAACGTGCCGTCCGGCCCGGACGGCTGCGTCGATCTGGAAGCGCTGCAAAAGGCGGTCGGTCCAGATACCGCCGGGCTGATGCTGACCAACCCCAACACGCTGGGGCTCTTTGACAAAAATATTTTGGAGATCACCCGCATCGTCCACGAGGCGGGCGGCCTCAACTACTACGACGGTGCAAACCTGAACGCCGTCATGGGCGTTGCGCGTCCGGGCGACATGGGCTTTGACGTGGTGCATCTCAACCTGCACAAGACCTTTTCCACGCCGCACGGCGGCGGCGGCCCCGGTTCCGGCGCTGTGGGCGTCAAAAAAGTCCTCGCGCCCTTTCTGCCGAACCGCCATGTGGTGGAACAGGACGGACGGTATTACTTTGAAGACGCGGAACAGACCGTGGGCAGCGTAAAAGCATTCTACGGAAACTTTCTGGTGGTCGTGCGCGCGCTGTGTTACATGCTGACGCTCGGTGGCGACGGCATGCGGGACGCGGCGCAGACCGCAGTGCTCAACGCCAACTATTTGAAAAAGCGCCTGGAATCCAGCTGTAAAGCGGCCACGCCGGGCCTGTGCATGCACGAATTTGTGCTCACCATGGAGCATCTGAAAAAAGAGACCGGCGTCTCCGCGATGGACGTGGCAAAGGCCATGCTGGACTACGGCATGCATCCGCCCACGATGTACTTCCCCCTGATCGTGCCGGAGGCGCTGATGTTCGAACCGACCGAGACGGAATCAAAGGAGACGCTGGACTGGGCCGCCGGTGTGGTCAACGAGATCGTATCGCGCGCCCACACGGAGCCGGAAGCGCTCCACGCCGCACCCACCCGTGCGCCAATCCGCAGGCCGGACGAGGTACGTGCGGCGCGCACACCGAAACTGAGGTATTCCTTCGATGCTTGACGTCCTGCATATGGTCACAACGGACAGCACCAATCCCTACGCCAATCTGGCGCTGGAAGAAGCGCTGCTCAACGTGGTTGCGCCCAACGAATGCATTCTCTATCTATGGCAGAACCGCAATACGGTTGTGATCGGCCGCAACCAGAACAGCCGCCGCGAATGCCGCGTGGAGACATTGGAGCGGGACGGTGGCTTTCTGGCCCGCCGCCTTTCCGGCGGCGGCGCGGTCTTTCACGACCTCGGCAACCTGAATTTCACCTTTTTGGTCCGCAAAGAGGCGTACGACGTCGGCCTCCAACTGGAGGTCATCCTCCGTGCAGTACAGGCGTTGGGGGTCCGGGCAGAAAAAACCGGGCGCAACGACCTGACCGTGGACGGCCGCAAATTCTCCGGCAACGCGTTCTATTCGAGCGGCGGGCGCTGCTATCACCACGGCACCATCCTGATCGATGTCGACCGGGAACAGATGTCGAAATACCTGAGCGTCCCCGCCGACAAACTCAAAGCCAAGGGGGTGCAGTCGGTCAAATCCCGCGTGGTGAATCTGACCGAGCTGGTCCCGGGTATCACCGTAAACCAGGTCAAAGGCGCGTTGACCGCCGCATTCGGCGAGGTTTACGGCGGTGCGCCGTCCCCCTATCCGATGGACACGCTGGACGCCCGGGAATTGCGTCGTCTGACGGAAAAATTTGCTTCCTGGGAATGGCGCGTTGGCAGGGAAACGGATTTCACCTATGAAACTTCCCGCCGCTTTGCATGGGGCGGCGTGGAGCTGAAATTCTGCGTCTCCGGCGGGTTGGTGCGGGAAGCGGCCGTCTACACCGACGCGATGGACGTCCCGTTTGCACAGCGGGTTCGGGACGCATGGACGGGGATTCCCTTTGCGTGCGGGACGCTTTCCGCCGCTGTGGAGGCACTCCCCACAGAAAACGAAGAACAGGCGCAGATGTCGCGCGACATCCGGGCGCTGTTGGAGGAGTTGGTTTGATGGAACAGTTTGATCTGCTTGTGATCGGTGCGGGCCCCGGCGGCTATGTGGCCGCGCTGGAAGCGGCAAAGCTGGGAAAAACGGTCGCGGTGGCGGAACGCCGCGAGGTGGGCGGCACCTGCCTAAATCGGGGATGCATCCCCACAAAGGCGCTTTTGCGCGCCGCTCGCGTCTTTCGCGAGGCGAATTCCGGCGGGACGCTTGGGATTCAAATACAGGGTGCGTCCTATGACATGGGCGCCATGCATGCGCATGTCCAGGAAGTAACGGCGCAATTGCGCGGCGGCATCGAAACGCTCTTTCAAAGGGGCGGTGTGACCCTCCTGCGCGGTTCCGCCGCGATTGAAGCGCCGGGGCGTGTCGTTGTGGATGGCACGCCGTATGAAGCAAATCATATTTTAATCGCCACGGGCTCCAATCCGGCAGCCCCTCCCATTCCGGGACTTGACCTGCCCGGCGTGGTGACGAGCGACGGCATGCTCGCCGAAGACGGCATCGACTGCAAGCGCCTTGTCATCATCGGCGGCGGCGTGATCGGCGCGGAATTTGCCCAGATTTACAGCGACCTGGGATGCAGTGTGACCATCATCGAAGCGTTGCCCCGCCTCCTGCCCACCATGGACCGTGAAATCGGCCAGAACCTCTCCATGATTTTTAAAAAGCGCGGCGTCGCGGTCCATACCGGCGCGTCCGTCAAGGAGATCGTCCCTGCCGGCGGCGGCTTGCTCTGCCGGTTCAGCGGCAAGACTGGCGAAGCCGAAGTGGACGCGGACTGCGTGCTGGTCTGCACCGGCCGCAGGCCCAATACCGCCGGGCTCTGCTCCCATGATTTCGGCCTGCGCATGGAGCGCGGCTATCTCCCCGTGGACGAACACTTCATGACCAACATCCCCGGCATTTACGCCGTGGGCGATGTGATTCTGGGCGGCGTCCAGCTCGCCCACGCAGCGGAAGCGGAGGCAAAAAACGCGGTGCACGCCATGTTCGATGAAGCGCCTGTGAAAAACATCTCCGCCATTCCCTCCTGCATCTTTACGGAGCCGGAGATTGCATCGGTCGGCATGACGGCGGACGACGCCAAGTCCGCCGGACGTGCGGTTACAGCGCGGAAATCGTTGACCTCTGCAAACGGCAAAGCCGTTGTGGAGGGAGCCGAGCGCGGCTTTGCAAAGCTCCTGTTTGATGCGGAGACAAATGTCTTGCTGGGCGCGCAATTGATGTGCCCGCATGCGTCTGAAGTGATCGGCGGGCTGACCGCGGCGGTCACCGCAGGGCTGACTGCGGAGCAACTTTCCAAAACGATTTTCCCACACCCGACCGTCAGCGAAATCCTAACATTTTGATGGATAAACTCATATACATTTGTTGATATTTTTAACATTTAGACTTATTTTTCATGGTAAAGCATGTATACTATTGGTGACCTCTCAATTTCGCATAAAATGTCCCCGGCAGTTTGGGTATTCCTCGCCCATTAGACTGTCGGGGATATTTTATAGTTTGCTCGTTATAGACGGATCGGACAATTTCTATTTTTCCTCGAAGTTTCCCCGTTCCATTCTTTTGATGTAAATTTTCTATAGGACCTAACTGCAAAAAGGCGGCGCTTCCACGGCTATAAAAGCCGTGGAAGCGCCGCCTTTGCATCTTTGTTTTATGGACGGATCGCGTCGTTTGCGGGCACGCAGTACCTTACGCACCGCGGCAATTTTCAGTGAAAGCTTTCCTGAAACGCGTTTCTTAAATGAGGTGTTTGGAAATTGCCGCATCTTTCACATGGAAACCGCCAGTCAATCATCGACGCACAGCGTCATCCGCTCTACATGCTTTCGTGAAAGCGTTTAGCCAATGGTGACCACACAGTGCTTTACAGCGTTCTGGCCCGAGAGCGTCGTATACACGCCCGTGCTCGTCCCCGGTGCGCCGACCGCGTAGACCCTGTAATAGTAGTCATTGCCGAGCCTTGCCACAAGCTGCGTCTTGAGCACATCACCGTTGCCGACCGTGAAGCCCGGAACGCTGTCGCCCCCGTTGACCACTGTCATCTTGAAGCAGTACGCACTGCCTTGCTTCAGGGTGAAGTTTGCCGTCGTGTCGCTGCGTACATACGCCTGTGCCGTCACATGCTGCGCCGCCGCAATCACCGGGGATGCCACTGCCACCGCGGTTCCGGCTGTTCCATATGTGTTGGAACGGCTCACGGTATGGCTCGTCTT
>DBFXIC010000252.1:0-3837 GCA_048455095.1 Anaeromassilibacillus sp. | reverse complement strand
CGAGTGTTTCCTCCTCAAATGCTTTGAAGCAAACAAATTGCGCGACTGGGGAACCACGGAGAATCTCGGTGGCAACCAGCTGTTCCAGACCATCACACTGGGCGGACAAACACAGGACGGAAGGACGGCAGTCAACGAACTGTCGTATATCTTCCTAGAAGCACTTGGCAACACCAATATGAACATCCCCACCGTGATCGTCAGCATGGGCAGTACGACGCCCATCGAATTCTACGAAGCGGCGCTGCGCGCACTGGTGCGGCACGGCGGCGGCATGCCCGCTTTCTTTAACGACGATATCGCTATTGATATGATGGTCCGCGCCGGCATCCCGCTGAGCGATGCTCGGAACTGGGCTGGCATGGGATGCAGCGAGGTGCGCATTCCCGGTAAACACGGCACCGGCGTTACCCCGGTATACGTCAATGTAATGAAGCTTTTGGAGTTGGCACTGCATGATGGATATAATCCCAACACAGGCAAGTGCCTTTGTCCGTCCAGCAGGCCGTTTGTCGAATGTCGGAATCTCAAGGAAGTCATCGCCCTTTGGGAAGAACAATTGGACTACTATCTCCCCTTCATCCCGAAGATCGAACGGGCGATCGCGGAAAGCTACTATACCCTCACCCCGACTCCGTTCCTTTCCGGCGTGGTGGATTACCGCATTGAAATGGGCAAAGACATCTCCTGGGGACGTGGCCCGAACTACAACGACACCATTGTGCATGCACATGGCTATCCAAATGCCGCAAATGCACTGGAAGCGCTGGACCGCGTGTGCTTTAAGGATCAAAAATACACCCTACAGGAGGTCATGGAGGCCATCGACGAAAACTTTGCGAGCGATAAGGGAATGGCGATCCGCAAAGCCCTGATGAACGCGCCGAAATTCGGCAATGACGACGATGAGGTAGATGATCTCTGCCGTGATCTATTCACCATCCTGCCTGCCAAGATGCGCCAGTTTACGCCGTTGCGCGGCGGACAGTTTGGTTGCACCGCACAGACGGTGGTCATGAATGTGACCGACGGCGCTGTGGTCGGTGCAACGCCAGATGGACGGCGTGCAGGCGAAAGTTTGGCCGACAACATGTCCCCCACCCCCGGGACCGATCTACAGGGCATCACCGGCGTTTTTAACAGCCTCTCTAAGATCGATCACGCGCTGATGGATAACGGCTCTATTTTAAACATCCGCTTCCATCCCTCTGCGTTGAACAGCCCAGAAAAGATTGAAAAGATCGCACAGGCCATTGCGGTCTATTTTGAAAAAGGCGGTTTCCAGGTACAGTTTAATGTGATCGGCCGTGAAGTCCTGTTGGACGCTCAGGAGCATCCGGAAAACTACCGTTCTCTGGTGGTAAAGGTCGCCGGATTCAGCTGCTTCTACTGCGAGCTGGAAAAGAAGTGGCAGGATCATCTGATTGCCCGCACGGAATACGACGCGTTTGCATGATGGAGGGTACGATGATAGGCCATCTATTCAATATCCAGCGGTTCAGCCTTGACGACGGCCCTGGTATACGCACGGTTGTCTTTTTCAAGGGCTGCAACCAGGCATGTCCCTGGTGTCATAACCCGGAGTCGCTCAGCCCACAGCCGCAGGTTTTGCGCAAAGACAGCCTTTGTACCCGGTGCGGACGATGTGAAACGGTCTGCCCACAGGGGGCTGTCTCTCACGACGAAACCGGATTTTTTACCGATCATGCCAAATGCGTGCGCTGTGGGCGTTGCATCGACCTATGCCCATCGGATGCGCTTTTGTTGGCGGGTTACGACCGCACCGTGGACGAAGTTCTCCATCTGATCTGTAAGGACCGGGAGTTCTATCAGAGAAGTGGTGGCGGTGTGACCTTCTCAGGAGGTGAACCCGCCGTACAAAGCGAATTTCTGTTAGAATGTCTGCAAGCCTGCCGGGACGAAGGAATCCAGACCGCGATCGAGACAAACGGCAACTATCCGCTCGAATTGACAGCTCGCCTTTCCCCTCTTCTGGATTATGTCATGGTTGATCTAAAGCACACGGATGACGAAAAGCACCGCCGGTTTACCGGGGCTTCTAACCGGCAGAGCCTTGCTTCAATCCAGTACTATTTGGCGCATAACGTCACCGACTTGCGGGTTCCTGTCATCCCCAGCTTTAACGATACTGCGGCGGAATTACAATCCATATTGGACTTTGCAAGGAAAAGCGGCGCCCAAAAGGTCACACTTCTTCCCTACCATACCTTTGGCATCAGTAAATACACAAATCTCAGTATGCCGTATACCCTTGATAGAGAACCCTTATCCGTCGCCGGAGTACAGGAGTTGGTAAACACGCTGCATCTCTCCGGGCTGACGGTGGAAGTCAACGAGCGCTGAATAAGATTGGAGAAATAGACATGATCGAACGCCATGTAAAAATGATTGAAATTGTCGCCGACCGCGGGGAAATTGAGACGGGAGAGCTCGCCCGCCTCCTCAATACCAGTGAAGTGACCGTGCGCAACGATTTGACAACATTGTCCAAAAAGGGAATTTTAGCTCGTCGGCGCGGATATGCGACGCTTCCCAACGCGGACGACACCAATTACCACATGGCGCTACACTATGAAGCCAAGCTGAAAATTGCCGCCACCGCCGCTCAAAGGGTCCGAGATGGCGAAACCATTATCGTCGGAACAGGAAGTACCTGCGCGGTATTTGCCGCACAGGTAGCGGAAACCAAACGGAGTGTGACGATTCTGACAAACTCCGCTTATGTGGCGGCAAATCTCTGTAAAGAGCCGGACGGTAAAATTATCCTTCTCGGTGGCAGTTATCAAAAACATTCCCAATGTATGGTGGGACCCCTGGTCAAAAAATGTCTGGAGGATTTCCACGTTGGTACAGCGTTTGTCGGCGCAGACGGGTTTACCCTGGAGGGCGGTTTTTTCGGCGTAGATATGGAGCGTGCCGAAGCGCTTCGTGACATGGTGGACCGTGCAGAACGCGTCTGTATGCTCTTGGACGGAAGCAAGCTCGGGCGCAGCGGAACGGTTTCCTTTTTAAACGCTGCCAGTGTGTCTGAGCTTATTACGGACGATAGCTCAAATACAGCGCTGTGCGATGATCTTCGAGCCAATGGAATGCAGGTCACAGTCGTGTAATAAAAGTTTCTCAAACAAAAGGACACAGAGTGAACATGACAATTGTTCACTCTGTGTCCTTTTTACAGTTTTCAATTTCTTCATCCGAGTCTTTTTCTGGCGGCTGCAAAGCCAAAAATCGTGCCGCAGGCGCCACCCACCAGATGCATAAAATGCGCAATGTTATCCTGAACAAAAATCGCGGCGTAGACCTCCTGCCCCAGATAAAGAATCGCGACCAGTATCAAAGTCAACGGAATCTTTCCCTCTTTCATTCCAGCCAAAGAGGACATCATAATGAGCATAAAAACAATGCCGCTTGCCCCCAATAGCGCGGTATTTGGAAAAAATGCGCACTGTAGCAGACCGGACACGAGCGCCGTCAAAAGGATTCCCAACAGTAAAACTCTACTTCCATATTTCTCCTCCATAGGAGGACCGACAACTAAAAACAAAAGCATGTTCCCGGCAAAGTGCTCATATCCGGAATGTCCCAAAATATGACCAAAGAGACGCACATAGCTGAGTGGATCCGTCATCGGCGCGCGATAAACGGAAAAAAGGGCCTGTGTTGTCCACCCTCCCGTGATTGCTCCAAACAGCAGGGCTGCTAAAGACACAAAAAAGAAGGTCAATGTTACCGGTGCGTTATAATGAATCTTTTTTAAAAATGCCATCTGCTCTTCTCCTATGTTATCTTATTCTTTTACATAATGCAGCTCTATAG
>DBFXIC010000251.1:0-17283 GCA_048455095.1 Anaeromassilibacillus sp. | reverse complement strand
GTTATGTCCCGGTGAGACGAGATATGTTCCCCGATAAACCGGCAGCGATGATGAATCAAAAAATTCAAGTCCGTATTAAGGAAATCTGCGAAAAGCTTGGAGATATTGAGCTTATTGACATCGGAGAAGTAGTCGAGGGAGGGCTTCTTTGGTGCAAGGATGACGTGAATGTTGTCATCGAGTATCTGAAAGCGAAAAAAGTTGATGCGGTATTCTTTCCACACTGCAATTTTGGACAGGAAGAAGCCGTGGCAAAAGTTGCGAAAGCGGTTGGCAAACCGGTGTTGCTGTGGGGTCCAAGAGACCCCGCTCCGCAGGGAGAAGAAGAATTTCGCGTGTTTGACACACAGTGCGGTCTGTTTGCCACCTCAAAGGTGCTCTCGCGTTACGGCGTACCCTTTACATACATCGAAAACTGCTGGTTGGAAGACAAAGCACTCGATGTGGGAATTGAAAAATTTATCCGCGTGGCATCCGTGGTCAAGTCGATCCAGGGCATGCGCATCGGTGTGATTGGGCCTCGTCCGCGCCAGTTTCTGTCTGTTGAAGTGAACGAAAGCGAGCTCCTGGAAAAATTTGGCGTTGAGCTTACGACTATATGGACAGAGGAAGTAAGCACTGTTGTGAAAAAGCTTCAAAAAGGTATGGGCGATTCAATTGGCACACGTTTAGGTGTAGAATTGCCTGTTACCGTGCGCAGTTGGAAAGAGGATGGCGAACCCGACCCTCGCATTGCACAGCGTGTGCAGGAATTCAAGGACGAACTGGATTGCAGCAGGATGGAAGATGAAAAGCTTGCGCTCATGGCTGCCGTGGAAATTGCGATCGAAGAGCTTGCCCGCATTAACCATCTGGATGCAGTTGCAGTCGATTGCTGGGCTTATCTCGCTTCCCAATATGGTATTCAGGCCTGCTTCCTCCTCGGTGATTTAATCGATCGTGGCCTGGTGGCTGCGTGTGAGACAGACATTCATGCTGCGATCACCGCACGTATGCTGCAGGCAGCGGCGCGTGGCAAATCAGCGCCTTTCATCGCCGATTTAACCTGCAGGCACCCGTCAAATGATAATGCAGAGCTGCTTTGGCATTGCGGTCCCTTTGCAAAATCGCTCCGCAAAGAGAGCGTTAAGGGATCGATCCGCTCCGGAAAAGGCTTCTACGAAATTAAGGGAGGCGACATCACTGTTGCGCGTTTTGACCAGATTGCCAGCAATTATCAGTTGTTTGCCGATCAGGTAATCGGATGCGAAGGTCCTGTGACAAATGGCAATTATGTTTGGATCGAGACTGGAAACTGGCCTGAGTGGGAAAAGAAGCTGATTTATGGTCCGTACATTCATCATCTTGTCGGCGTGCATGGATGCTATGCGGATGTCTTGAAGGAAAGCTGTAAGTATATCGGGCATCTGAACCACGACAGCGTAAATGAAATAAACAGTCTGTAAGGCAATGGGGGGGCTTGTGTTGTTCCATTGGGAGAAATGTGGTACGGGTCAAGACCCAGCGTGCTGCTATTATAATTTGTGGGTGGAGAGGAACCAGCAAAAATGCGCACAAGTGCATATATACCCAAATGCTGGATTTAAGACCACAGGCCTTTTCTGGAATGGCGACTGGTATGGACCGGCGGAACCAGAGTGGGGCCCCGCCTTAAAAGCCAATTCTTTTTTGGGCGCCCCGGTTTTGTTCCCCACACCCAACCGTGTGAGAAATCAGACGTTCCGTTTTGAGGGTAAGCAGTACGAGATGATCAAAAACGGATGTCGGCGCGGACAGCACGGCATCGCTTTTGACTCCGTATGGGAGCATAGCGACCCGGCGATCGAGTCCGACGCCATCTTGCTGACAGGTACACTGGAAATTCTGCCCGGCTGCGACAATTATTTGGCGTTCCCATTTCCCTGTCGTTTAACGGTTACATACCGTCTCACAATGAAGGGCCTTGGATTCTATTATCAGGTGGAAAACACTGGCGATAGCGATATGCCGTATGGAATTGGTCTCCATCCCTGTTTTACTCTGCAAAATGCACACGAACCCGTTCTGCTTACCATTCCAGCACAAGCATTGTATGAAGTTACGCCGGATCTTCTGCCAACCGGCAGGTTGCTTGCGCTTGATGCCTGTAAAGGTTACGAAGTGGATCAGGGCAGAGATGTAAAGACATTCCGTTTGGACAATGGTTTTTTGCTCAAAGATGGGGATACCCTACTGCGCTATCCCGAACGGAACACGCAACTGTGTATCCGCACAACTCCGGAGTTTACCGTTTCTGTTTTATACACGCCAGTTGCACTTGGCCAGCTTCCCGCCTCAGAACATCCGATTTTTTTTCTGGAACACCAGACCTGCTGCACGGATGCGATCAACCTGCATGAAGCCGGAGTTCAGAATACCGGGCTTTTGATATTAAAGCCCGGTGAACGGAATGAAGGCTCCATCCACTATATTTTTGAGGAGATGACGCAATGAGGTACAAATCGTTCGGCAATACCGACTTGAAAGTTTCTGCTTTTTCCGTAGGAACATGGGAGCTTGGAGGGGCGTTTTGGGCGAAGACGGAGCGAAACGAATCCATTGAAGCTGTACGTACGATGGTGGAACAGGGCGCGACAACAATAGACACAGCGCCGGTTTACGGCTTTGGTATCCCGACATTGCCGGATTTGGGATACGGAAACGCAGAAGTGCTTGTTGGTGAGGCCGTTAAGGGAATGCGCGATAAGGTGCAAATCATCACGAAATGCGGCCTCAACTACGACCGGTCAATCGGTCCCCAAAGTCTATACAAAAGCATGACCCGAAAGGAAATTGTTGAAGGATGCGAGGGCTCGCTCAAACGTTTGCAGATGGACTATATTGATGTGCTATTTGTCCACTGGCCGGATATGAAGACGCCGTTGGAAGAGATGACAGATGCATTAAGTGATTTGCAGAAGGCAGGAAAGATTCGCTACTACGGGCTATCAAATTTCACGCCGGAGGATACGCTTGCTGCACATGAATTGCTGCCTGTCAGCGCCGTACAGCTGCAATACTCAATGGTGAACCGTTCCAACGAAGAAGTCCTCAAACAGCTTCATGCGAGAGGTATCGGTACGATGACATATGGCTCTCTTGGTTCCGGCATTCTGACAGGGGCGATTCGCGAGTTGCCCAATTTTGCTCCAAATGATACGCGTGTATCATTTTATGACTATTTTAAGGAACCAAAGTTCAGCAGCATCATGAAGCTGTTAAAGCAGATGGACGAGATTGGAGAAAATCGACATGTTCCTCTGGCCCAGATCGCGCTGAATTGGAGCACGCAGAAAGATTATGTGGATACGGCGATTTGCGGCGTAAGCAAGCCGGCGCAGGCTATACAAAACTGTGCCGCTGCAAGCTGGGAGCTTACCGCTGAAGAACTGGCGTTTTTGAATGAGGCAATTGCTAAATATGCTTAAAGAAAGGAAACAAATACAATGAGACAAATTGAGGTAAAACCGTTAACGCTGGAAAATTTCAAAAAGTACGGAAGCTTTTCAAACATGGAAAATCCGAATGGCGTGGGCGGCGGTATTCCCGGTATGACGTTCTACCCCGATATGGAGGTCTTGGAACTTGGAACCGCACATATGGCATCTTTCTCGATTACTCAAGTTAAGAAGGCATTGGGAACAACGATTATTGCCTTGGAGCAGCACGCACACTGCGGAGAAGCATCCATGTCGCTTGACGGCGATATGCTCGTCTATTTTGCACCTGCAGGGTTGACGTACCCGGCTGTGCTGGATCAGGTAGAGGCTTTTCTGGTACCTAAAAACGTAATGCTTACAATCCGCCCCGGTGTATGGCACTGCATGCCATTTGTTGTTTCCGGTGAAGAAATTCACATACTCAATGTGCTGCCTGAGCGAACCTATGCAAACGACTGCACAATGCATGTTCTGAAGGAAGAGGAACGAATTGAGATCAAACTGTAACGAAGAGGGAGAAAGCAATGGCAATCGAAAGCGTAAAAAACCTGCTCGGTGCGGCACAGAAGGCCAACACATCCATCATCGCGTTTGACGCGCTGGATTATGATACGATTTTTTCCTGCATCAAGGGCGCCGAAGCGGCACGCAGACCCGTTATTTTGATGCTGTACCCGGCCATGAATAAAATTATGTCTTTTCGTTCGTTCACCGAAGTTGTTAGGGCGTTGGCTCAGGAGGCAAGTGTACCGGTTGCGTTGCATTTGGACCATTGCAGCGACTTCAATACGATTCTTGCTGCCATCCATGCAGGCTTCACCTCCGTAATGGCCGATGGCTCCGCTCTCTCGTTTGATGAGAACGTTGAATTTACAAAATCTGTTGTAAATGTAGCAAAGGTATTCGACGTAGACGTTGAGGGCGAGCTGGGCCATGTAGGACAAGTTGCTGCCGGTTTTGCCTATAACGACAAAAGCACCTTTACACGGCCGGAGGATGCTGCGCTGTTTGCTGAAAAGACGGGCGTTACCTCACTGGCGGTGGCATTCGGCAGTTGTCATGGCGTCTATAAAGATCTGCCGAATCTTGATTTGGAGCGTTTGCAGGAGATCAACGCAGCGACAGAAACGCCGCTTGTGTTGCATGGAGGTTCTGGCATTCCGGAGGATCAACTGGAGAAAGCGTTTACACTCGGCATCAACAAATTTAATGTTGCCACAGAGTACATCACGTTGTATGAGAAGCTGCTGTTCCAGTATTATACGGAGAAATTCGGGAAGTGCAGTCCCTTTGAGAAATTCTCTTATATCCGCAAACAGCTTATAGAATATGTATCCCACAAGCTGCAGCTTTGCAAACTTACAGTATAGAGGAGGTGAAATGATGGAAAAGCAGTATGATGTAATTGGTGTTGAAAACCTAATTATGGATTTCGCCGTTCGCATCAATAAGCTCCCGCAAACAGACGGATTTGCTTATATCCGTGACTATTGCTGGCAGAGCGGAGGGAATGCGGCTTCGGCCATTGTAGCTTTGGCCCGGCTGGGTTCTGACTGCGGCATGGTGGGGACGACGGGCTCCGACCCTTTCGGCACATTTTGCAAGGAGGATATGCATCGACATGGCGTAGATACATCTCACATTAAGCAGATTCCCGGAGCCACAACATTTTGTATTTGTCTCGCAGAGGAAGAGACACAGGGAAGGAGTATTCTGGGCAAACTCGGTGATGTCGGCAGTCTGACCAATGAGGAAATCGATGAAAACTATATCGCGAGCGCAAAAGCAATCCACTTGGGTTTGCCCTATACGCCGACCAATGACGTGGCCATCCGCTTTGCACGCGAACACGGTGTCCTTGTTTCGCTGGACGCCGGCGGCCCTGTAAAGAATGCGAAGGAACTGGTACAGAAGGCCGATATTCTCATTATGTCTGAAGCCTTTTATAACGCTTTGTTTTCCGACACAGGCTATGAAAAAAACTGTGCCGCCCTGCTATGCGAAGGCCCGCAAGTGGCTATCGTCACGTTGGGCAAAGCCGGCTGTGCTGGTGCGGACAAACACGGGACGTTCCGTCTGGAATCGTTCTCAGACTGCGGGTATGAGATCGTTGATACAACGGGGGCTGGCGATGTTTTCCACGGCGGTTTTTTATACGCATGGCTGCATCGATATGGAAAAGCTCCCTTTAACTACGACCTGAAGGATTGCGCGCGCTTTGCCAGCGTAGTCTCCTATATCAACTGCATGAGCCTTGGCGGGCGTACAGGCATTCCCAATCTCGATATGGTGGATACGTTTCTTCGTGATAAGACCGTGGATTTGGGCAAGTTTGAAGACCGCCGTAGCTTTTACAAGACCGCGATGTTTAAATGAGGCCACGGCGGTTTACGTCACGGAGATTACCGGCACGGAACGGGGAGCTTTCCGCACAATTCTTTGCGCACATCCTAATGGGATTTTTGACACAAGATATTTTGCCGCTCTTGCGCTGCGTTGCACGCTTCAATAATACCTGAAAAGGATAATACGGGAGGTTTCATGATTTATGAAAAAGGGAAAAACAGAAGAAAGTTATCTGACAAGTAAACTGGAACGCTTCAACTACAGCTTCTATTTTTTAGGACAGGGCATGACATATGTTATGTGCTACTCATTTTTGCAGCAGTATGCGCTTGATGCCGGTATTTCTGCATTGCTGTTTGCCGGCGTGGCTTTTGCCATAAAGGCCTGGGATGCTGTCAATGATCCGATTTTTGGAATTCTGCTTGAAAAGATCCACTTCAAAAGTGGCAAGTTTTTGCCTTGGATTCGCATCTCTATTTTGGCGATTCCGCTTTCGACAGTTCTTGTATTTGCTATCCCCAGCGGCCTACCTATCGGTTTGAAAGTAGCTTGGCTGGTTGTCGGATATATGCTGTGGGATACCGCTTATACGATTGGCGATGTTCCCATCTATGCTCTGAGCACAGCGATGACAAACAATCCTGCCGAGCGCACGCTGCTTATCTCGCGCGGCCGCTTCTGGGGTTCTGTTGCGATTTTTTTGCCCATGTTTCTCCTCCCGCTGGTACGCACTTCTCTGGGCGGCTGGACCAACACGATTCTGGTGTTCTGCATCTTCTGTGCGATTACAATGCTTCCCGTCAACTTTAAGGTCAAAGAGCGTTTCAATGGACGCGGCGAAGATAAAAAAGACCCGACCCTGAAAGAGATGGTTCGCTATATTGTCAAAAATAAATACCTGTTGATTTTCTACATTGCGTTCCTGGTATATTATTCTTTCAATATTTCCTCGACAATGTCCATCATTGTGGCGCGCCATTGCTTTGGCAGTGAAGGATATGCCTCTTTGATGTCTCTCGCATTGCTCGCCCCGCCGATGCTGTCGGCGCTGCTTGTTCCGCCGTTGTTGAAGAAGATGGAAAAATTTCGGTTGTTTATGCTTTCGCTGATCGGTATGAACGCGCTGTGCGTCGTCATTTACTTTGTCGGCTATCAGAACTTTATGGTATTCTTGGTGCTCACGGTTATCCGCGGAATCGGTTATGGTTTTGTTTCCACCCTGTTGTACACATTCATCGGCGACTGCTGTGAATATGGCACTTACAAAACCGGCGTCGATGCGAAAGGCATTGCGTTTGCGGCACACACCTTCTTCACGAAATTCATGGGCGCCGGCGCGACTGCCCTGTCTTCCGTGTGCCTAGCGATGGTTGGTTATGTTTCGGGTGAGGGCGCTGTGCAGCCTGCCACACTCCCGGGCCATGTTTGGGCGCTGTATTGTCTGGTTCCGGTTCTCGGCCTTCTGATTGCTCTGCCGATTTTCCGGATGTACAAACTACGTGACAAAGATATTTTTGCGATGACCAAGTGCAACGAAGGCCTCATCACCCGCGAAGAAGCGGAAGCCTCCATGTCGCAGAAATACTGATGCTCTTTCCATGCCATCAGTGAAAATGAAAGGAGGAAAGCGGGAGGCGAGCCTGTTTTGGCGCGCCTCCCTTCTGCAGATTTATGAATTATCTTTTCAAAAAAAATGAAAGGCCATTTTTCTCTATCGGTGCGCAGACGAGCAATTCCAGTTCAGCACAGGCAGAACTCGTTGCTCGTGATTGCCGCGCTGCGCAGAAAATGGGAATGAATACACTCGCAGCTGCCGTCACGTGGGAGCTGTTGGAGCCCAACGAAGGTGTATATTCCTTTGACCAGATTGATATGTTAATTCGAACAACGGAAGAATACGGCCTATGTCTTGTTGTTCTCTGGTTCGGCACATGGAAAAACGGGAACTCGCACTATGTACCCGGATGGCTCAAAAAAGATCGCAAGCGATTTTGCTGGGCGGTTACAGCGGACGGGACGCCCGTACGCACGCTCTCGCCGCATTGCGAAGCGACATGGCAGGCGGATAAAACGGCATTTTTGGCCCTTTGCCGCCATATCACAGAAACGGATATCAAGGGCACCGTTATTGCTATTCAGATTGAGAACGAGCCTGGCCTGATTGGAACCATGCGTGATTACAGCGAGAACGCAACGGCACTTTACAATGCACCTGTGCCATCTGAAGTTGAAGCGCTTATGAAAAAATCCGGAACGTGGGAAGATGTCTACGGTTTCTACGCGCCTGAGTACTTCACCGCATATCATATTGCACGCTATATTGACGGCATCGCGCTCGCAGCGCGCGAGGTAACAGCGCTTCCTTTTTATGTAAACACATGGTTGCAGGAAATGCACAATCAGGTACCCGGCATCGATTATCCCTCCGGCGGTCCGGTAAGCCGTACATTTCCACTGTTCAAAATGGCTACACCACATATCGAAGCATTGGCACCGGACATTTACCTGCAGGAGTTCCAAACTGTAGAGGCGCTGCATCAGACCTACAGTAGCATGGGTAACCCGTATTATCTGCCCGAAACGCTCTTCTCTGAGCTTGCAATGGTGAATGCCATCCGTGGCATTGTAAAATACGGGTTGTGCGGCGTGCATGTGTTCGGTATCGACATGGTAATTGATGAACAGGAAAATATTCGGCCCGTTGCGCAGGGGGCGGTTGCAGGGGCGAAGATTCTCAGTGCAATGCGCCCGCTCATTGAGAAAGATCAGGGTTCGCCGCGCCTATTTGCTGTGGGGCAATACGATGGCGCTTCCGAGCAGTATATTGATTTTGGGAATTATATCGGCAGCGTCCGATTTAAAAAAGATCTCGGCGACTGGATGAAGAAGCCTGGAAGCGGCTTGGATGCTCTGCTCGGGAAGCCTGCTCCGATTCGCGGTATGGGGCTTATCTGGTACAACGGAACGAATGAGTTTTACATGGCTGGTACAGGTTGGCGTCTGATGCTGTTCCCAAAGACAAACAGTATCAGAACAACGAACGCTACACACTCGGATGATTTTCTCAATCAGCGCAGTCAGGCTTTCCTTACGGTGGAGGAGGGCGTGTTTGATGAAGACGGCGTTTTTTGCCCGAACTTCCGTCGCAACGGAGATGAGGCTGACTACGGATTTGGTGTGGAACTGACAAATGGCGTTCTGCATGTTGTCATGGACGAGACTTTTTAGGAGAGACGCATTCTGTACTGCACTGTAACAGCAAAAAAGGATGCGGATTCCAAAAGCCGCATCCTCTTTCTTGGGATTATGCGCTAATCCTCCTCACCGGGGCCGATTTGCGAGAATTTCAGGTTCCATAATTCCGGATTGGTGGAGGAGACTCCCACTGCGCCCGACCGAAGCGCGTTTTCAATGTCGATACCTTGCGTAAGAAGCCCGCCGGCAATAACTGGGATTTTGGTGTAATCGGTTAATTTCTTTACGATTGTCGGCATCATCCCTGGAAGAATCTCAAGAAAATCCGGCCTTATTTTGGCAATACTGCGTTTCGCACGCTGTAAGGCGACTCCATCCAGCATAAAAACCCGCTGAATACCCAACAACCCCAACTCACTCGACCGTTTAATGAGGCTACTGTGGGTTGTCAGCACGCCAATGGCAGATGTCATCTGTGAGATATAGTCGACAGCAATCGGAACAGGCGCCAGTCCATCTACAAGGTCAATGTGGACAAAAACCTTTTTATTTGCGGCGGAAAGCTGTTCACACTGTTCTGCAATACTGAGGATATTGCTGTTCAGCAGGAAGATAACGGGAATATCGCTCTCCAGCGCAGCACGAAAACCGTTTTCATCCCGAATCGAAGCGATGAGTGGATTGGTTTGTAAAAGCTCAATGATGGGTTTTGTCAGACGCATGCTCGTTTTACTCCTCGTGTTTTGCAGGATATAGTCATAAGATGTTTAATATATTGTTTACAATTATATAACTTTTCATTCATTTTGTCTACCGGTGCAAAAACCGTATGCTGTATGCTTGGGAATCGAAGAGATTTGGGATTGCGTCGGTACGGACAGATAATGTATTGTCAGAAAGAAAGGGGCATACAAAATGACACAGGAAGAGCAGAAGAAAAAGGTTGAAGAGATACTCGGAAGCCCTTTGCCCGATTTGGATCCCATTTATATTGAGGGTGCTAAGGTCTACATGAAGATGTCCCCGAACACCTTTATTACACCGTATCTAATGAGCGAAGTATATACAAAAGAGGAGATGCAAATGGTCTCACTGCTTCCCTCTACAGCTCCGGAGATTGCGAAAAAGCTCGGGCTTGATGTGGATTACGTTGATTCGGCTCTTACTGATATGGAGTTGCTGGGTAAAATTATCGCTTCAAACGTGGCGAACCCTCGAATTTTCAGTCCGCATTTAAACATGGTTGCGTTTCGAGACAGCATCGGCAACGGGCGAATTGCACGGGGCCTTGACTGGATGCCCTGTATCAAGGCATTCAAGCTGATGGATCAGTGGATTCGAGTATCCTATTCGCCGGAGGCTGCAGCCGCAACTGCAGGGGAAATGCGCGTGATTCCGAAATGGGAGTCGATTAAGGATCTTCCCGGTGTCATGTACTGTGAAAACATGAAGGAAATTATAGAAAGGAATGTACGCAATCGCACAATCTTTACGGCTCAGTGCGTTTGTCGCACCTACCGCAGCTATATTGATTTGGGCCGGTACGACCCCGAGTATTGTAAAGACGGAATGTGTGAGCACGGCGGTGAGGATGGTCATTGTTTCTCATTCAACCGACAGGCGGAGTTTTTTGCCAAAAAGAACAGGGTATATGTGCCCACCATGGAAGAGGCGATGAAGCGTCTTGAGGAGACAGAACGCTCCCGTGCAATTTACACAACCCCCAACACCCGCGACACTACCTATGTCTGTAGTTGCTGCACCGATTGCTGCGCCATTCAGTTTTACGAGGATGTTGGCCTGAAAGACGTTCGCAAGCCCAGCCGGTTCCGTCCGGTCTGGCGGGAGGAACCCTGTGTTGGCTGCGGCGTCTGCATTACCCGTTGCAACTATGACGCTATTCATCTTTCGAATGGAGCGGTTACGATTGACGCTGACAAATGTAAGGGCTGCGGCAATTGCGTGGTCACCTGCCCAACGAAGGCACTGAAAATGAAAATTGTTCATGAGCCCGATTGGGTGCCCGAGATCCCCTATGTTGACGGTTGGTCCCTTCACGACGAATTGACAAATGAAAGCGCCGAAGCGGTAGAACGCTGGGGAGCTTCTGCAAAAAAGGAGTGATGCAAGGCTATGGGGCTATTTCACTGTCCGCTGGGTGCGGTAGGCTTCGGTGATGAGGGTTGTATCCGTTGCGGTCTGTGCAGCGCCGCAACAGCGGAGCGGAAAAAAGCCGCGGCAGAGATCCTGCGGGCATGGATCCGCGAGCACGGCAGTTCCAGAAAAGATATCAAAATTCAGAAAATAGCAATTTGCGGCAAGGGAGGGGCGGGCAAGAGCACCGCCACGGCGCTGCTTTCCGGCGCTCTTGCTGCGCTGGGGTATCGCTCTCTTATCATCGACACCGACAACTCCAATGGTGGGCTGTGGCGCAAATTGGGACTTTCTGCGCCGCCCTTGCCGCTGCGCTCAGGAGATGAGCCGCCACGTTTTCTCACCAAAGACCCGCTCTATCTTAGCGACATTGATGAGAGCTATATAGCTGTAAATGGGATGCGTTCAATGGTATTGCCTGGCAAGATTGATGATCCACTGCTCGGCTGCGCATGCTCCATTGCTGCATTTGCAAAGACGCTGATTGACAATATCGCGCTTTCACAAAATGAGCTTGTGATTGCCGACCAGGAAGCTGGTGTAGAGAGCTTTGGCAGAGGTGTTGAACAGGGCTGCGACACTGTTTTGATACTGACAGAACCATCGCTTGAATCGATTGAGCTCGCGGAGAAAATACAATATATGGCGCAGGGCATCGGAATTCAACGGATTCGCGCCCTTATAAATAAGGCGGAAGACCAAGATCAAGTGGAATTTATGCAGGAATCGCTTTCAGCACGGTCAATTCGATGTCTGGGGAATCTTCCGCTACAAAAAGATATCCTTAATAGAAATCTGCGTGGCGCTGAGCTAACACCCGAATTTTCTTATCGCATTGCGGGGCAGATCGCACGTTATTTACTGGACGAAGCTGAAATGAGTTATACAAAACCAATACTTACCACAACACAAGGAGATAAATGACAATGTCAGACAGCGAACACATTCATGAACACCCCCATGTGCACCATCACGAGCACGGCGTGATTCAGAGCGACTCGCCGGAAGAAACAAGGATTCTGATTGCCTATATGTTGTCTCACAACGAACAACACACAAAGGAATTGCATGAAATTGCCCATATTGTTCCTCAAAAAGCAGCAGGATATCTGCACGAGGCAGTATCGGACTATGAGCGAGGCAATAATAAGCTGGCTCAGGCATTGGAGTTGCTGGAGGAGGATTAAAGGTGTGTCTTTCTACCGTATTTGAACAGGATGAAACCAATGATATCATTTGTCTGTTACGCAATGTGGCCAAGGTACAGATTTATCCGAAAAAAATAGTATTCACCAATTTGATGGGTGCCCAAACCGTCTATGTCGGCAGCCTTCGTAACATAGATTTGCTTGAAAACGTCATTACCGTTGGCAAAAACTGAACGAATCGAAGTAATATTTTCTGAATTGATTTGTCGGCTCAGCGCCCTTTTAATGGCAGAAGAAATTGCAGATGTTTCAAACGCTTTTGAAAAATCACCGTTATCTGGGAGAACAACAGTATAAGAGAGTAGTGATTCCAGATGCGATTCCGACCATCATTACACAGGAGATAAAAAAGGTTGAAAATGTGACCCTATGATGGAAAGCGAGAGAGGAAAAGCCATACAGGCATGCGGCACTATTATTATAAATGTGGGAACTGTAAACGCAATGGCGGCACGGTATGTGCTTTGAAATTAGTACGAAAGAGTCTTCGAAATGTTTTTTTAAAGCCGCGCCAAAACGGCTTATCTGCTCAGAAGATTCCAGAAAGGACACAAGCTGCCTGGAAACCCAAAAACACCGTGAGTTGCAGCTCACGGTGTTTTTGGGTATTACTGCTTTTTTGACTGCGCTTTTTTGAAATCATCAGAATTTTTCCGGAAATAATATTCGCCAAAATTCCACTCAGAACATCGAGCAAAAAGGACACGCAGCCACCTCCCTCCGGCTCCAGTTTGAAAAGGCAGCGTGTCCAGAGTATCACTTTAAGGAAAAGATTGTCAATATGTAGCTCAACAGAAGTCCCTGCACTATATGAAGGCAAAGAAAAATGATTCGATTCTCTAATTCTCTGCCAGATTAAGGAAGAGAGCTTAATGCAAAAAAGGTTATCCACCTGGATTGCCTTTTTTATTGTCTACAATAAAAAAACATGCGATTAACCCTTTTTCCCGCGAGTTTTTTATCATCCACGCCTACCGCGAAATTTTCGCGACAGGCGTTCTTCATTTTAGTTAGCCGTTTTGACGCAGAGCGCCAGAGGGAATGGCACAGACCGGGCGGGCTACTCACCCAAAACGATGGAGGTATCTAACGTAGGGTCAAAGCCTGTTTCTTCGTTGACAAAGGCACGGCGATTCAAAGAAAAGTTCGCGGGAAGATGCTTAGGAGGATATCCGGTGATTTCTTTAAAAACACGGTTGAAGTTGCGCAAGGTGTTGAAGCCGCAGCGCGCCATTAAATCGGCCATGGTGATGTCCTCCAGCTGCCCAAGCAGTTCTATAGCGCGATCTACCCGGAGGACGTTCATATAACGGGAAAAAGTAAGGCCAGTCATACGCTTGAAGTAACGGGAAAAGTAAGCTTCGGACATGTTCATAAACGAGGCAGCGTCCTCAAAACTGTATTCGTCACAATGCTGATCCAATAAAACAAGGAGCTGCTTGTAGTGTGTGTGCGTTGGCTGCGCGGTGCGTGCATCAATCGCCAGTTCTTCCCCGCGAAAGATATCCGAAAGCAGGGAAGTGATGAGGGCGTTCATTTTTTCGGCGTAAAAAAGCTGCTTTTTCTGGTATTCCGCATTCAGCTCGTTCATACGCTCACAGGCGTTGTAACGGTCGGGGAAAATGGGCTTTTTCAGATAACAGGGCGAGTGAAGTAGATTGCCAAATTGTGCGACTGCGATGCGGCTGTCAACCGTGCCGCGAATATTGTGGACACGTTCCCCGCAGAAAAAAGCGCAGTCGCCCTGGTGCAGAGTGTAGAAGATTCCGTCCAGCATGATCTCGGCGGCTCCTTCCTGACAGACCACCAGCTCATTTTCAAAATGCCAATGGGCCATGTTGCGCAGGTTTTCGTAGCGATGCACCCATACTTGCACGTCCTTGTCAAAAATACGCCGTTCCTGTTTCGCCATTTTGCACATCTCCTCTGTTGATATTATGGCGGATTTGCGCGGCAATGTCAATAAATGTCTATAAAGAGGTAAGTGAATTCTTTCAATAAAAGAGCAAAGTGTATATATTAAATAAAGGAAAGGTAGTGTTTTTTGTTGACAAAGACGAGACGCGTGAAGCGAAAAGCTTTATTTGTTGTTGAGATAGGAGGTATGAATATACGCTTTTAGTCCGATGATGGGAGTGATGCCACAGGACAGCTGGCGCTGCTCTCCATTGAAAATCCGTTAAGAACGAGGAGGAATAAGTAGATATGGGGAAATTCACCAACAAAACAGTAGATGGAGCAAAACGGTTGTTTGCGCTTCTGGTGGTGCTGATTTTGCTCTTCAGTTTTCTTGCACATATGTTTGCAACCAATTTTGGGCGCGTAAAGATTGAGCAGATCAACATTGATGCGCGCGGGGCTCTGTTAGATGGAGAACTGTACTATCCTGTGGGGACAAGTGACGAAAGTAGCCTGCCGGCGGTTATCGTTACGCATGGAGCAGGCTGCACACACAAGGGAATGAACAGCTACTGCATAGAGCTGGCGCGGCGAGGCTTTGTGGTATTTGCTTTCAGCGCCAACGGCTCGGGCATTAGCGAATTTCCCAAGCGCGATGAGATTGGTGCGGGTGAGCAGGACTACAACGCGCGGAATACGCCGGGCGGTCTGCATGATGCGCTGGAGTTTGTGCGTACGCTGAAATTTGTCGACCAGACCCGTGTCGGCATGATGGGCCATTCCCAAGGCTCGAGAAGAACCTCTTACGCGGCGTCCCTCGACGTGGGCTATTATACGCTGAACGACATTTTGATCAATGTGCTATATGAGGAATTCGGCCAGAAATTTACCGAGGATGAGATCACGCAGGATGCTGTCGCATTGGCTGAGGAGCGTCTAAACGAAGCTCAGCTTGCGCATTTTAATGACATCAGAGCAGAGAAGACAGCACATTTTGACACCAGATTGAAGGCCGCACTTGTCGTAGGCGGCGACGCACCGCAGGTTTCGCCCATGCAGACGGTGGTTGTGGGCGGATTCGAGGTGCGGAGGAATGCACAGGTGAATCTGGGACTGATCATCGGTGATTACGACTCTTACATCGGCTATCCCGCCGCCGAAACAACGCTTGAGTCTTGGCACTCGGATGAAACAGTGACGGCAGAAACTTGGTATGCTATCGATGATGTGGCTGCCACCGGCGAGCAGTTGGGCGGCTTTACACAAATAAGCATTACAGACAACGAAGCGCTGCATGCGGCAATTGAAGGGCGCGCGGCTCGGGTCGTTTGCTTCAACCCGGAACAACACGCTACCAACCAGATTTCTGTGCGGTCGGTTACAGATGCGGTGAAATATTTTGAACAGACTCTGGCATACAACAACGGTGAACTTTTGGCGGACGGCGCGCAGCCAATCAATGCCTCCAGCACGATTTTCTTTGCACACGAGGTGTTGAATGGCTTGGCAATGATTTGCATGGCTCTGATGCTTGTTCCGCTTATGGTGATGCTATTGTCACTGAAAACATTTGCGCAGGTGAAAGTGGTCGGGGCAGAGACGAAGACTTCTTTCGACAAAAAGAAGTATTGGCTTTTCGGCGGGCTGATGGTGGTGATAGGCTTTGCTGTAATCCTGATGACAAACCGGATTTTCAATCCCTTCCTGCCCTACTTTGAGATACTGCCGCTGTTCTTCAACTGGTGGGTCGTCTTTATGTATCTTGGCTTTATGGGGCTGGTTGCGGTGGCGTTCCTAGCCATATTCTATGTGCAGGATAAAAAGAGCGGTCGTCCGGTGAACTTTGGCCTTAAGGCCTCCGGCAAATCGGTGTTGCGTTCACTGTTTCTCTCAATTTGCATGATTGCTGCGGCGTATATTTCCCTTGATGTGATTCGCTATTTGTTCGGCGAGGACTATCGTTTCTGGAATAACGTGTTTGGCGTCATGAAGGTGGAATACTGGTGGGTGGCGCTGAAGTTTGCGGTGGTGATCTTCCTGCCGCAGCTGGCAATCAACGTGCTAACAAATTATACGGTGCGAACCGATATTCCCGAATGGAAAGACACCCTCTTTACGGTTGTGTTTAGCACGGCCGGCGTATGGCTGTGCTGCATGCTGAATGTCATCATGCTCCATTCGGGCGGCGCGGCGCTCTGCAACTGGAACTCTGCTTTTGCGCTGGTTCTGATGCTCCCGCTTACCACCTATTTATCAAGAAAGCTTTATAAGCTGACAGGCAGTGTCTGGACAGGAACGATTTTGATCACGTTCTTGATAAGCTGGGCCACTGTTTCGTCCATAGGGTATAATACCTATATCGGACAGTCTGTTTGGAGTACATTCTTTTATACCTGACGCACTTTCCCCAGCAAAGACTTCTGAGACAGAACACGGTTTTCGAAGGTGAATAGGAGCTAGGACTTAAAAGGCGCGGCGGAAACAGAGTGCTTTCCGCCGCGCCTTTTCAAATGCAGGGTGAAAAAAGAGTTGACAAAATGTTGAATGCGTTGCGACTGAAAAGCACCGTCCTGGGCCTTGAATTGGGCTCCACACGCATCAAGGCGGTGTTCTAATCTGGCTGGACACGATATTTGGGTGGGCCTACAAGACGCGTATCCAGTTTATAGGCGAGAAGTTTTTAAAGGCTGAAATTCCGCTTGACCTCTATAAAAGCATTGAGAATAATTTTGCAGAAAGGCTTGCAGCGGAAGAGGAGAATCAATTTATGATTGATGTGAAATGGGCAAACGAATTTTTGGAGAAATGACAGCTGTGTAGATATCCGTGAGGAGGAAAATAAAAAATCCCGCAGCCTTTCGGCAGCGGGACAGAGGAAAAGCGGGATATCAGGTTATTCAGGCAGCGCCATACCAAGCTTATCCGCGATCTCATCCAGCTTCATGCCGGATTTTTGTGCCTGCCTGACAAGGAGTTTGATCTGGTCGGCTTTGCTTTTACGCGGTTTGCGTTTTTTCGGCGTA
>DBFXIC010000250.1:0-6234 GCA_048455095.1 Anaeromassilibacillus sp. | reverse complement strand
CTTTACAAATTGATGAGCACGCGCCCGGGGAGGTGTAACCGGATGAAAGAACTGAAGACAAAGAAAAGCGCGGGAGGGCCGCGCGTAAAGAAAACGAGTGATGCTTTGCCGCACGCGGCAAAGCATATGCTGCGGGCGGGGCTGATGGAAAGGCAGGCTTCCCGGCAGCGTGAAACGCAGGAGAAAGCGCCGGAGCGTGCGGCGGAGGAACAGGTGGAGCGTGCGGCGCTGCGGAGCGGGGAGACGGCTGCGGACGCAGGCCGGGCGGTATTCAGGCAGGCTGTGCATCTGCGGGCAGAACGGGAAAAGGCCCAATGGACGGATGCGGGCATACAGACGGGGTACAGTTATCGCCCTGCATCACGGGTCGCGCACACGGATGCTGTGAGACAGAAAACAGAGAAAATTTCCCGAAATCGGGAAATTTTGAACCGGGCGCGGGAGGCGGATTCACGCCGGTCCGGCACAATGAGATTAAGAAGTATACGGCAAAAAAGAACGGTGTGCGATGGTGCGCACCGTTCTTCTGCATTTTTTAAGAGAGGGCATGGAATTGCCGGAGCGCCCAAGGGCGTTTCGCAAAAACAGGCGGCGCGCCGATTTGCACGGCAGACTATACAGGCAACCGTACAGTCTACCCGGAATGCGGGCAGGCTGCTGGCACAGACCGGGCAGGCGGCGGCGCGGGTGGCGTCCGCCGTATTGTCCTGGTTGGGCGCAGCATTTGCCGCGGCGTCGCCTGTTTTGGTGCTGGTTCTCATCGTGGGGATGGTAGGAGCGTTTCTGGCTTCTCCCTTCGGCGTGTTCTTTTCCAACGAAACGACACAGGACGGGATGCTCATGCGACAGGCAACGGCGGAGCTGAATGAAGAATACTACGCCCGCATCGGCCAGATCGAACAGGAGAACCCTCATGATGTTTTGGAGATCGAAGCGTCAGACGGTGTTTCCGCCATCCGGTGGGAGGACGTTCTTTCCGTCTACGCCGTCAAGGTAACGACGGACGATGTGAACGGCATGGATATCGTGACCATGGATGAACAGAAAAAAGCGATTTTGCGCGGTGTGATGTGGGACATGAACCAGATCACGTACAGAAGCGTTACGGTGAAAAAAGAGGTGGAGGTGGTTACAGAGGACGGGGACGGCAATGAGGTGATCGGGATGCAGGAGATAGAAGAAACGACGTTGACAATCTATCTGCACCACACAACGCCGGAGCAGATGGCCGCGGCCTATGGCTTTACCGAACAGCAGAACGAGCATCTGGCGCTGCTGCGGCATGAGGAATACAGCGTCATGTGGGCGTCGCTGTTGGGCGGCTTTACCCATGGCGGCGGTATTATCGGCAGCGACGCCGAGTGGGTAGGCACGGGCATTTTCGCATGGCCGCTGCCGCAGAGCTTTGCCATCACTTCACAGTTTGGATACCGCACCGACCCGTTTACGGGCGAAATATCTTACCACAGCGGCACGGATATCGCCGCGCCGTATGGCACGCCGGTTCTTGCAGCGGCGGGCGGCACGGTGACAGTCGCAAACGCGACCGACCCGTGGGGCGGAAGCTATGGGTATTACGTAAAGATACAGCATGACGGAACGTTTGACACGCTGTATGCCCACTGCTCCAGCATCTGTGTCACACCCGGTCAGCAGGTGCAGCAGGGGGAGGCCATCGGCTATGTGGGCAGTACGGGGAACAGCACGGGCAACCATCTGCATTTTGAGGTTTGGGAGAATGGGCAGAGACGAAACGCGATGGACTATTTTAATGCATAAGTACAGGAATTATTTAATTTGGTGTTTTTTGCGCCAAGTGATAGGTGTAATTCCTTTGGCCTCACGGAAAACTTTGGAAAAATAAGCAAAACTTTGAAATCCTACCTGCATGGCTACCGCGTTGATGGGCAAACTGCTTTCAGACAAAAGGCGGCAGGCGGCTTCGATTCGTTTGTTCGTTATATACTGCATTAATGAACGACCGGTTTCTTTTTTAAACAGGCGAGAAAGATAGTCTGGGCTGACATATACGATGCCGGCAAGGTCGGAGCGCTGCAGATTTTCTGAAAAATGTACGTCCAGATAAGATCGAACAGTGTCTACCACACTAGCCTTGCTCTCGAAGAAATTGGTGTATTCAATAGAGCGGGTAACAAGTAAACGACAGTACGCGAGCATATCTTCAATAGAACAGGGGGCGGCAAGATATAGGCGATTGCTTTCTTTGTCGCCAAATAGTCGGTGGGCATGTATCTGTTGCTGTTTGAGGTAGGTGTAAACCATTTGCGCAATATCCTGACGAAAGGATAACATTGCTGCTTGTGTCAGGACAGCGGCGTGTTCGCGCAGATGCTGTTCAATCTGCCGCACAAGCGTTGGCCCGTCTCCGGCGCAAAGCAGGGTCTCCCAAAAAGAAATTTCCGGCGTTTGGTACGCTGCCGTGGGGCGAATGTCCCCGGTGTGTAGCACACAACCGGCGCGGTCGATTCGGTCGTTTAACAGCGTAAGAACGTCTTGTATCGTTTCTTGCATTTGAGTGTAAGGCGATGCAATGCCCACACCACAGCAAATGTTTAGTTGAATGGTATCCTGTGCAACAAGGCACAATTCTGCAAGGCGTTCATCCAGCGGGGCGGAATCGGTTGCAGGGCCTTGGGTGACGCTGATTATTGCTAACCAGCGGCGATTTGCAAATTGTACTACGCAATGCGGAAACAGATACTCGTTTTCAAGAAATTCATAGCAGATGTTTTTTACAGCATATTCCAGCATAGAGGCATCCCAGCCGGACAGAGAAACGCTGGTAAGCGCTTCTATTATAACGGGGATAAATAAAGTGTCTGGTGTGTAGCCCAGTTTTTCTGAAAGCCCATGCAATCCTGCCGTGCTACTGGAAGCGGTTTTCAGCCAAAAGTATTCAGATGCGTTGCGTTGTTCGTCCAACCAGTACTGGCTATATCGACGCTCGGCGTTGGCTTGTGTGTGCTGTTCATACAGGTTGATGGCTTTGCGCACCGCGGCTTCAAAGGCGGAGGCGTCTACAGGCTTCAGAAGATATTCAACAATACCAATCTGTACAGCTTTCTGAGCGTATTCAAAACGGGCATAACTTGTCAACACGATGCATGGCAGTTCCGGGTGTTCCATATGCAATTCCGCAAGAAAATCCAGACCGTTTCGGCCAGGCATTTCAATATCGCATACAACAATATGTACGGGTAGCTGCCCAAGAAGCCGGGTTGCTTCAAAAGCGCTTTGCGCGGTAAACACGCGTTCGAACCCAAGCGCATGCCAATTGAGTTTTTGCTGTAAATCTTGCAATACGGGGACGTCATCGTCCACAAGCAGTAAATTCATGGCACAGCCTCCTCTTGCGATATACACGGGATATGCAATTCCACAACAGCACCGCCCAAAGGGCTATTGTATAGTAATAACTTCGCTCGGTCACCGTATGCAAGCTGCAGGCGTTGCGCGGCATTGGCAATGCCAATGTGCTGCCCACCGGTGCGTTCCAACTGCCGCCCGGCGGCCCATTCGGAAAGAAAAGACGCTGGGAAGCCGTAGCCGTTGTCGGTGATGAAAATTGTGAGAAACGCCTTCTTTGAGCCGTCTGTTCCAGGAATGTCCTCGCAAAGGGCAGACAACGTAATTTCAAGGCGAGTATCCGGCCGCATGCCGTGCTTAACGGCATTTTCTACAAACGTTTGTAATATCAAGGGCGGAAGGGCCTGCACTTCAGCATCTGGTTCAGACACGATTTCACAGGAAAAACGTTCCGGGTAGCGCAACTGCATAATGGAAAGATAATCACGGATATGCTCCAACTCTTGTGTGAGAGGCAGCGTGGCAGCATCGCTTTGAAAGATATAACGCAGATACTTTGCCGTTGACTCGCTTAAAAGCGCAATGCCGCCCGTATCGCCTTTCTGCGCCATAGTGTGAATGAGGTTCAGGCTGTTGAGAAAGAAATGCGGCTTGATTTGCAGCTGCATGTAATCCATCTGTGTTTTCTGTATTTTTAATTCCTGCTCATAAGCACCAATGCGCAGCCGTTTAATCTCGCGTATCAGATTATTGAACTGCTCGTTCGCGGCGGCAAGCTCGAAAATTTGCGTTTCCGTATCCAAAAGCAGCAGCTTTTGCGGGTCAAAGGTTTTCAGGCGTTCGGTAAAAAGGCGCAGCGGCCGTAAAATTCTTTTTTGTGTGTAAGACATGGTAAGAATTACAATTCCCATCATGAGCGCAACAAGAAAGAGAACGCCCGCCTGAAGAAAGATTATCATCTCGAATTGGCCGTATCCTTTCAGAAACAGCTTGATTTGAAACCCTTCGTCGGAGATCACGGGTTCTACCGCAAGCCAGCGTTTGCCGTCCTGCCAGAAAGTGCCGTGGTAACGCAACGCGTTTTCAGACAACAGCCCGGCTGCCGTTAACGCGTTGCCGCCCGCGGCAAGTTCCCCTTCGGCGGTGAACAGTACAGGGATGCTCTGCCCGTCCAGATAAATATCGTTCAAGGGCTGAATCAATATGTCGGCCGGGATGCAGCCCCCAACCCACATGTTCTGATACCGGTAGAGCAGCAGCGCGTAATAACGCTCGTCCGCCTGCAGCAGAATCCATCGGCTGGAGTTGCTGGCCGGCTGATACCCGTCGGCAATGCGCCGTCTGATTTCATTGAAGATGGCGTTCTGCTGTGAAAAAGGAATGTAGTTGGAATGTACTCCTGTTAAAAATTCGTCGCTGTCTGCCAAATAGTAAAACAGAAGATGGTCGCTGGTGGACGTGCCCGTGATATAAAACAGGTTGTCGATCAGCTGATGGCGGGCCTGGATGCGCTCCAGAGTGTTTTCAGAAAGTGCCTGCTCGAAAAGAGAAAGCTGGGTTTGTGTTACCAGCCGTCGTTTCAGGTTGCCGCTCAAGGAGGCAAAGTTGTTTTCCAGCTGGGCCACACGGCTTTGCACAATGGCGCTGACGCTGTGCACCACCTGCTGCTGCACTGCCTGAATGCCCCATAAGCTTACGGTAATTTGGATAAGAGTAACCAACACCACGACGCCCAGCA
Source organism: Anaeromassilibacillus sp. (assembly GCA_048455095.1). Classification (GTDB taxonomy): domain Bacteria; phylum Bacillota; class Clostridia; order Oscillospirales; family Acutalibacteraceae; genus Anaeromassilibacillus. The sequence goes on along the minus strand of DBFXIC010000250.1, from coordinate 1,169 downwards.
GAAGACGATGCCGTGCCAGAGCCGAAAAAATACTTTGCCGAAACAGCTGCCGCATATAAAGCCCTCCGTAAAGTGTGTGTTTACAGAACACCTTATTATACATCGTCGAATGCCGCCGCGTCTATTACAAAGCAGTTATTTGAATATCACAAAAACGTTGTGTTTTTGCGGTCGTGCGCACTGTTCGGTTTTGTTATAAAAACGGGCCGCTTTTTTGATTGAGAAGTTTCCGCAATACCATGTACAATAAGAGCATAGCAGCGGGCCGCACACGGCGGCCCGAAAACATGGAATGAGGAGAGAGGTTTATGAAAAGAAAATTATTTGCGTTGCTGCTGGCGGCGGCAATGAGCCTGACGCTTTTGGCCGGCTGTTCCGACACGGCCAGCTCGGGCAGCATTGCGCCTGCGGCGTCCGGCGCGGGCAGCGGCGCGGCTGCGCAGGAAGAGCCTTATACCGTTACGATGATGTTTATCGGCAATACCCAGGACGATGAAGAAAAAGTAGAGGCGGCCATTAACGAATTGACCATGCGCGATTTGAATATGAAGCTGGATATTCTGGTAGTGCCCTGGGCGAACGTCAACGAACAGCAGAAGCTGATGCTCTCCGGCGGAGAAAAATTGGATTTGATGATTGGCACGGCTGTCCAGGTATCAAATTTTGTTTCCACACAGGCTGTGTACGATTTGAGCGAAATGATTGATCAATACGGCACAAACATTAAAGCCAATATGGGCGATGGCGCAAAAATGGCCAATGTTAACGGTTTTGTGTACGGCATTCCCAATGTGTGCGATTGGTATCGCCAAACATCCGTTCTTGTGCGTACGGATTGGATGGAAGAAGCGGGTTTCGCCAAAGAGGACATTAAAACCGTAGAAGACCTTGAGCGCCTGTACGAGGCGGTTTATGCAAAGCACCCGGAAGCGGCGATGCTGGCGATGGGCAAAGGCCAGACCTTTGACTCCGACTGGCGTAGCTGTGACCCGTTGGGCGACGGCTACGGCGTGTTGTTAAACTATGGCGCGGAGCCGGTAGTGGAAAATTGGTTTGCCAGCGACGATTACAAAGCTTTTGTAGAACGCCAGTACGCTTGGGCGCAGAAAGGCTGGATCAGCAAGGATGCGGCCACCAGCACAGACGGCTTGGACGTTTTGATCAAGAAC
>DBFXIC010000249.1:0-6523 GCA_048455095.1 Anaeromassilibacillus sp. | reverse complement strand
GTTTTTGTCCACGAGATCCAGATATTTGAACTGGTAATGTCGCTCGCCTGTGCCGGGGAAGACGGGGATATTTTCGCTTCCCATTTTCTCCTCGAGGATATCGTCGGTTCGGGCCATGAGCAGCTCGGTGTTGTTATTGCCCTGCGTATCGTCATTTGCTTCGATGATATCGTCAAACAGCAGGACCACGCCCTCATCCTTCTCTACCCGGACCTGCCGGTTGTTGATCTTATAGATCGTGTCATCCGGGGCGACGACGCCGGGCAGCTCCTGCTCCACGCCGTCCGCACTGCTGGCGACCGCCCCGTACAGCTCCTGCTCCGTCGTGCCGCGGACCTTGAGCATCCCAGTGCCCGCGACGATGGGATACTCCACACCCTTGTACTCCAGCGTGACGTAACCGGCTTCTATCCCAACGCCATAGACCTCCATCGTCAGGTCTTGATAGAGGTATTCCGAGAAGTCTACCTCGTCCACGGAGACGGCCGTATCGCCCGCTTTGAACTGCATCCGCACATAGACCCTGTTTGTCGGGTCCACGGGTTGAAAGCGATAGATATTGTGGGCAGCGTTTGGCACCCCGTCATAGGTAACAATCGTCCATCTGCGGATGTCCGTCCCGTTTTCATATTTCAGGGTGGCCTGGCTGGCGTCGAAGTCCGTTACGCCCGCAGGCGGCGTGATGATATAGCCCGGCACGGGGAAGCCGCTGCCCTCTCCCAGCGCGGTCCCCGCCCCGTCTATGGCCCCCTGATAACCGCTGCCGCCCATATAAATAGTGACGTCGGCCGGTCTGATTTCAGCAAGGCCGCGGCTGAGCACCGGGGATTGGACCTGGTTGACGGAGGTTCCCGGCAAAGCGCCGTTCTGGCCCAACGGAGCGTCCCCTTCGTTGGTGGGCAGCTTACCGGTGGGATATTCATCCGTGCCCTGTAGCTTCTGAGTTCCAGCTCAATGGTCATGGTATACGTGGTATAGGGGTCCGTGCCGGAGGGATCCCAGAAGATGGTCTTGCCATCCTCATCCAGCGTCGCCTGTCCGGCGCTGGTTTTGATGGCTTGCACCGCGTTGGTATCAATGGCAAAATAGGCCTCATTCACCACATCCGTCAGGGTGTAGGTATGGAAGGAATCGTAAATGGTACGGTTGACCGCCTGGCTGAATTCCTCCGCATCTTTTGCCAGATAGATCTCCGTGCATGCCTTCTCGATAGACATCTTATCATCATCCGACGGATTATCCTTATACATCACGCCTAAGATTTTGACACCAAGGTCTGATATGGCTTTTGCGGAATTTTTAATGTTTTCTGGATTATTATTATTGCAGTTATCTTCGCCGTCGGAGAGAAATACCACGGCGACGTTTCGACCGTCCGCCTGCGCCCGCTGGACGTACTTAAGCGCAGGATCGAGTCCCATCGTATAATCCGTGGCGCCGACGCAGAGCAGACCGCGGATTTCCTGGGCCGCCTCCTGCGCCGTTTCAATGAATTTTCCTGATTCATAATTGGTTTCGTCCCCAAAGGTGACGATGGCTACCCGGCTGTCAACCGTTGGGGAGGAAAGCAGCTTTTCCGTCACGTCGATGAGTTTGGACTGCATTTCATACATCTTTGCATACTGCGCCTCTCCCTGCGCAGGGAGCAGCAGGTCCGAGTCTTCGCAGTCCACGTCGCACCAGCTGCCCATGGAGGTGCTCGTATCCAGGATGAAAACAAAGTCCATCTGCGGGTCCGGCGCCCAAGCCGCCTGAATTTCTACCTGGGCGGTGGTCTTTGCCTCGTTCGTCCATTTGGCCGATTTGGTCAGCTAGGTGGAGCCGGCGTCCGTGCGGTTGTGCAGGCCGATCTTGGAATCCTCCCACCTATTGTCCGACGGGGACAGCGGCCCATAGCTGCCTTCCTGATCAAGGGCAAACCTGTCGTCGAGAATTTTCAAAATCCTGTCCCATATCCCGTCGTTGCGCGCCAATACATCGCTATAAGCCAGCTTGACATCATCACGAAGGTTTGCCTTGTCCCAGTCGATATTCACTGCCCCCTGAAACGCAAAGGAATGGAGCCGTTCCAGGCTGCTAAGATTAACGGACTCCAGTTTTGTATATCCATAGCCCTCATACTCCGATTCTGCAGTAAAGGCAAAGGTTGCGATCTCCTTTACATTGGACAGATCCAGCGAGGTAAAATCGGACAAAACCCCTCTTCCGTACATCACGTCACCCCAAGAGCGGATGCCAAAGCCCGCCTGGTCAATGATGCCCGTCAGATTGGCGAAATTCCAACTGCTTAGATCCAGATTTTCACAGCCGGAAAAGGTATCATACCCAATATAGGTAATTTTGGAAGCGGGATTGAGTTTGATCTCTTTCAGACTGGCGTCTTGAAAGAAGGCAGCCGAGCCGAAGCTGAGATCTCCTGAGAAGCCGCTGAGGTCCACGGTTTCCAGCTGCGTCTGATAGGAAAACATCTGTCCCAGGTCCATGTCCGGATGCCGGGGGCCAAATTCCAGCGTTCCTTCTCCACGGATCGTCACGCTCGTAAGATTTGGTACTCTGCTATAGTCGGAAGCAAATGCCTTCGTTCCGATGCAAATGCCTTCGTTCCGATGTACGTATTGCGGTTCTGACCATTTCAATGGTGATATCGACGGTTTTCAACGGGGTGATCAACCAAAAGGCACAATCTCCGATGTTTCCCTGGAGATGAGGAATCTTGACCTCTTCCAGCGCGGACTGCATCATGGCGCCATAGCCGAAATCGACAGCCCATTCGAGTGCGAAAGACGCCAGCTCGCCACAGGCATAAAAGGCGTAATCTCCCACATAAAATTGGGTTTTTCCCTGATATTCGACCTCTTTCAGTTTGCGCCAGGTCAAAAATACTCCGTCCACCAAATTGTGGTCCTCTCCAATGGTACCGATGCCCCTGATGTCGCCTGCTATGATGACCTTTTCTACTTCTTTGGTCCATTTGGAGTAGTAATCGCTTTCATTCTGAATTTCTTTTCCAATCAAACCGCTGGTTCCGGGGGTAATGGTGAGTGTTTTTGTTGCGCTGTCATACGCGTAGGTCGGGTTTTCTCCCTCGGCCTGCGCACGGACGGCAGGCAGCAGCAGCGCTATGGCACAGATAAGCGCCACACACAGTAGGCATCGTGTTGTCTTTGTCATACTCATTTTCTCCCCATATTATTCTTTGGGATCATTGTCATGAGCAGCTTTTCAGCGCGTGGCGGCTGGTGGCATTTCAACGTTCGAGGGCATGGATGAAAGCGCAGGATATACAGAATCAATATTCCGTGATGCTCTGAAATGGAGCGCTGACAAATGCGGACAAAAAAAGCGGCCGGTTTGGCCGTTCAAGTCCGTTACATTCGCCCTGAAATCCAGGCACGGCAATCCGCGAAGCATTCTGTACGCAAACAGATATGCTGCCACCCCCATCTAAATCAAGGAGTGACGCCAATTTTCGCAGGAACGTAAAAAGCCTGACGCAGAGCTTATTTTCGGTTTTTGTTTTGCGGGCCACAATAAGGAAAAGTGTTGCCTTTCTAGAAAAGGCAGGGTATAATTTACTGGGATTATTTAGGATGTGCGGCCTACTGCGCCAGGCTGATGAAACGGAATATTGATTCCGTCTACACCACAAGCCCGAGCCGTTCCAGCTGCCGGCGATGTTCCGCGCCGGAGGTCATCAGGTACAGCCGGGTGGTTTCGATGGAGGAGTGTCCCAGCACGTCGGCAAGCTGCACGATATCCCTGCACGCGCGATAAAACACCGTTGCGAACAGGCGGCGCAGGTTGTGGGGAAACACCTTGGACGGACACACCCGCGCATGGGAGCACAACCCCTTGAGCTCCATCCAGATTTGGTGGCGGCTCATCTCCCTGCCGCTGCGCGTGCGGAAGATTGCTCCGGACAGAATCCTTTGCTCTCGCGCGTACCGTAGCAGCTTGCGGCACAGCTTGCCGGAAAGCAGGATCACGCGAATCTTGCCCTTGAGCGCGATTTCCGCACAGCCTCGCCGGGCTGCCTCCACCGTGATATACCGTGCTTCGCTCACCCGCATGCCGGTTGCCGCGAGCGTTTCCATCAGCAGGCAAAGCCGTTTCCGACCCATCGCGGAGGCTGTCGTATGCAGCCGGTCGTACTCCTCGCGGGTCAGCTCCCGGCTCGCCTCCCGAAACAATCTGCGCTGTACCCGCAGGAATCTCACCCGGAATCCGTCCCATACCAAAAAACGGAACAGCCCATTGATGGCCGATACCATGGCGTTGATGGAGGCCGGCGCATAACCAGCCGTCAACAGGCTGGCCTTCCATTGAGCCGCCAGCTCCTTTGTCACCTCCCGGCCATCCAGCCATCTGGCGAATGCGCATGCGGTCCTGCGGTATTTTTCTACCGTTTCAGGGCTTTTTTCTTCCTCGCGCATGGCGCGGCAGTATGCCGTCACGCACTTTTGCGTCAGTTCGTATCCCATGACGTTTTCCCCCTTTCCCGCCGTATCCGGCGCTTGGTTCCATTGTAACGCTTTGTCCTGGTAAATCAAGACGGCGGACATCCGGAGAGCGGCATAGAATAGTGCAATGATGCGAACTTGCCTTCCAGCGCGCCGTTCGGCGTTGCAGGGGCCTCCGCGTCAGACGGCGCGGCGGTCAAGCGGGCAGGCGCGCCCTCCCCCATCGCGCTGGGGGCCATGATCTCGCCGGCGCGCCTTTGGCTAAAAAAGACGCGCCGGCCTGTGCGGCCGGCGCGTGCGGCGCTGCCCTGCGTCAGGGCAGACGGGGTTCAATCTCGCGGTGGGTAAGGGCGATTTCTCCGCTATCCACCTGCGACAGGGTCTGACCATTGCCGTACAGGCGGTATTTGTAGGTGCAAAGGCCCTCCATCCCCATGGGGCCGCGCGCATGCAGCTTGCCCGTGGCGATGCCCACCTCCGCGCCCAGGCCATAGCGGAAGCCGTCGGAGAAGCGCGTTGAACAATTGAGAAACACGTCCGCGCTGTCCACCCGGTTCATGAAAAATTCGGCGTGTGAGCGGTCGCTGGTGAGGATACAGTCCGTATGGTGCGAACCATAGCGGTTGATGTGTGCCACCGCTTCCTCCAGACTGTCCACCACACGGATGGAAAGAATCGCATCCAGATACTCCGTGGCCCAGTCTGCCTCCGTAGCGGGATCGCAGTCAATCAGCGCGCGCGTCCTCTCGTCTCCACGCAGCGCGATACCTTTTTCGCGCAGCCGGCGGGACGCTTCCGGCAAAAAGGCAGATGCCACGCCCGCATGCACCAGCAGCGTCTCCGCCGCGTTGCACACGGACAGGTTCTGCGCCTTGCTATCCACCGTTACCCGCAAGGCCACATCCAGGTCGCAGGGATCATCCACATAGACGTGGCACAGGCCCTCCGCATGGCCCAGCACGGGGATCTCGCTGTTTTGCATGATATAGCGCACAAAGGCGTTGCTGCCGCGCGGGATGATCAGATCAATCCATTCATGCTGACGCAGCATTTCCTGCACGTCCTCGCGGGAGTGCAGCAGCGCGCACCAGCCGTCCGGAAGGCCGCACGCCTTTGCCGCGGCAACGATCAGATTGGCCAGCGCCTCGTTGGTCCTGGCAGCCTCGCGCCCGCCCTTGAGCAGCACCGCGTTGCCGCTTTTGAGGCAGAGCGAGGCGATCTGCACCAGCGCGTCCGGCCGGCTTTCAAAAATGACGCCCACCACCCCGATGGGACAGCTGACGCGGTACAGGTCCAGCCCCGGCGAGAGCTCCTTGGCATACTGCACCTGCCCGAGCGGGTCGGGCAGCGCGGCCAGGGAACGCAGCCCCTCCGCCATGCCGGCGCACTTGGCGCGGGACAGCTTGAGGCGGCTCAGCGGCGGGGCGCTCAGGCCCTCGGCCGTCGCTGCCTCCACATCGGCGGCATTGACGGTCAGCAGGTCATCCAGATGGCTTTCAATCTCCCGTGCGATGGCCTCCAGCGCCCGGTTTCGCACCTCCAGGTCAACCCCTGCCAGCGAAAAGGATGCTTCGCGCGCGCGGCGCGCTACGCTTTCAATGGTATCCGCCACGGAATCTTCCCCCTTTACGGAAACATAGCATCATTATAAGCCGCCTCTTCGGCCTTGGCAAGTGCTTGCGCTTTGATGTGAACCCGTGCTATAATAACATGCTGTGAGAACAACCGCGAAAGGAGGTTTCCCCCATGCCGCACCAGCGGGGCATCAAGCCGGTAGCGCAGAACAAAAAGGCGTATCACGATTACTTCGTGGAGGAAACCTACGAATGCGGCCTTTGCCTCAAGGGCACCGAGGTCAAGAGCATGCGCCAGGGCCGGGTGAACCTCAAGGAGAGCTTCGCCATGGTGCGCGGGACGGAGGTGTTTGCCGAGGGCATGCACATCAGCCCCTACGAGCAGGGCAGCTTCTCCAACGGCGACCCGCTGCGCCCCAAAAAGCTGCTCCTGCACAAAAGCGAGATCCGCAAGCTCAGCGGCCTGGTGAGCCGTCAGGGCTACACGCT
>DBFXIC010000248.1:0-2834 GCA_048455095.1 Anaeromassilibacillus sp. | reverse complement strand
GTGTGGGAAGGCTCAGAGTGGATGGAATCCGCTACGAATGAAGAAATTGCGGCGTGGGAGGCGGAGCACCCAGCCCCGCCGTCTCCGACACCGAGCCGGGAACAGCAGGGGCTTGCCGATATAGCGTTGAAGCTGGCGCAGCAGGAGGCTGCTATAAAACAATTGCAGCAATCCAATTCCGTGTTGATGACGCAGCTTTTAAAAATGTAGGAAAGGGTGAAGCAGTATGTTTGATTGGTATGACCAGATCAAGATGTATTATGATCTTGGGATTTACGGCGCGGATCAGGTGCAGGTATTTGTTGACGCAGGCTGGATCAGACAGGAGCAGGGGGCGAAAATTACAGGGCGGTGATGGGAGGCGCTTGTTTGGACGCCTTAAAATACAGGAAAGAGGGGAGAACATGGGATTCGAACTTTTCACCAAGGGGATGCAGGACGCAAACGAGATACTCAACCGCAATTTTGCCGCTGTGGAGACACAGTTAAACGGGATGTCGATACAGTTATATGTGTCTATAAATGGCAGCGACGAATCCGGGGACGGCACGCAAGATAAGCCATACCGAACAATTCAAAAAGCGGTAGACGCAATAAAGCCTTATCATACAGACGCCTCTATTATCATAGGTGCCGGCGACTATGATGAGTCAGTTGAGATCAGAAATAAAACCGCAAGTATTGGATTATCCAGAGAGACACGCGAAAACAAAGTAAAATTAAAATATATAGGGGCCGCTTACTGCCGGCAAATCTGGCTGGACGGATTGAGTTTCGATGGAACGGGCTTGGAAGGTGACAGGCCATGCATCAATGTAATGTGTGTAAATAATATGCAGATACATTATTGTGAGATCGCCGGGGGGCCTGCAATAGGCGGGATTGGTCTGGATTCGGCAAGCGCGTATGTGGCCAACACATCGATATCAAATTGCGGCCGTGCCATTACAGTTATCTACAATTCGCTATTAACCGCCCGTGGGGTCGGCGGGGCTGGCAATCAGATTGGTTACTCCGCTCACAGTTCGATTTTGAATATTACCGGCTCGTCTTTGCAAGCGACAACATTAACCGAAAAACGAAATGGTGGAATCATTTATAAGGATGGCGTACTGGTATAGTAGACGCAATCTTGGTGTGGCCCATACGTGTGACAGGACAGTCAAGGGGATGGATCAAATACAGTTGCAAAACAGAGCGGGGGATGGGATGCGCTATGCATCCCATCCCCCGCTCTGTTTTGCCCAGCAGGCTTTTGCTGGATTTAAAAGTTGTTCAACAGCCTTTTTTAGAGTATCATCCTTCTCTGCATTACTGGAGAATATGACATAGACAAAGCCGGGAAATTTGCTTTCCGGACCGGTGTACCAGACCGGTCCGCCGGGCTGAAGATGTCCTATGACGGTTGCACGCTTGACATGAAGCGCCTTTACACCCACATCGCTGGAGGTAATGCCGCCTTTGGCAATGAGAAAACGGGGACGCACCGCCGGCCCATCACGCTGGTAACTGCCCTCGGGATTTCCGCGGCGATGCAAAGCTGGTCCTCCGGATCGCCAGGGGGCAGATTCCGCTGTTCTGGTTTTAAAATAGGCGGGAAGCCATTTAAGGGCTTTCCCGCCTTGACTGCCTGCCGGCAAAGGCGAACGGGACTTTCAACGACGGCGCGTTATGCGCCGCTCATCTTGCCGTTGACTGGCTCGACTGGCCTTGCTATTTCCCCGATAAATGAGAACTGTTCGCTAGATTGCATCCGTATTAAAACCGTCAAAGTTAAATATTTTTTGAACTGGCTCGTAGACAAACCATGCTTCCATTCCTAAATAGTCATCTATTTCTTTTCGTGCACATCCTCTCGGATAATAACCTAAAAAGTGAAGATATAATTGAACTATGATTTCCTTATCTTGATTTCGCACAGTAACAGAGGCCAAATACCACTCGCCTGTTAAATCCTTTATACGGGGAAAAGTTTCTTCTTCCATCCAATCATCTGCATCTAGGTATTCTTCACATTCTTTAATGGCTGTTTCAATCAATTTCTCTCTGTGGTTGAGATAGAATTCCTTTAAATGCCCTGATTCAAAGTCCATTTTGGGTTGCAGCTTTCGGTCATAATCTGTATATGTATTTTCCGGATTAGGATACGGCATAACAATTTCTTTGAATTTTAACGGCTTTTCCATTCCCTTTGCTCTCCCATACAAATTCCGATTTATTGCTGATTTCATTATAGCATGGTGGCATTATAAAATCTACGAAAATGTATGTGGCTGTGGATGATTAAGTACAGAAAAAGTCTTATATTTCATGTGATTACAGGCGTAGAGCAGGGAAGATAGTAAAATGTATCGCCTACCCTGAAAAATACATTTCTAATTGTCCGTGTTACCTTTGCCATACCTGTATAACCGGCTGCAAATATAATGACAGGCGTTGCCTGTGCAGCCTCTTGTAAACAGTACTTTCAATCAGTGTTTATACAAACTGCCTGCTGAATATTAAAATTTTGTTAATATCGGATGTGCGGTTCTTGACAAAAGGAGTTTTACGCGTATAATAAATTGTTGTTAAACAGTTTTAAAAAGAACTGTTTTTCTGGGAACCATTAAATGGAGGGACGCTGGTGATGAGCCGCACAACGGAGTTTTTGATGAATATCCGGTCGATCATAAAGCTGCATGAGAGCATGCTGCGGGAAATCTGTGGGGAATACCAGCTCGCGCTGATCGAGGCGACTATTATCAGCTTTCTGCACAATAATCCCGGCAAGGACACGGCCGCCGATATTGTGGAGCTGCGAATGCTGTCCAAGGGAAATGTGTCCCAAGCGG
>DBFXIC010000247.1:0-3263 GCA_048455095.1 Anaeromassilibacillus sp. | reverse complement strand
CTTTACAACAGCGGATTTTCTGTGGAAACTGCTTCTCATCTTTTAATTTTTGATTATTTTTTGGATACGCCTTCCGACGGAAGCCCGGAACAGGGAGTGATCTCCTCCTCTGTACTGCGGGACAAAAATGTGGTGGTATTTGTTTCCCACAGTCATGCGGATCACTACAATCAGAAAATTTTCAAATGGCGAAAAGAAAATCCCAATATTCGCTACATTCTCTCCGATGAGATCCAGACGAAGGAAGCAGCGCTTCGCGTCCGCCCCAACGAAACATACGACCTGGGTGACCTGCAAGTGTGCACGCTGGAGTCCACGGATCTGGGGGTTGCGTTTTTAGTCAAAGTGGATGTGGTTTGTCTCTACCATGCAGGGGATCTCAACTGGTGGCATTGGAATGATGAATCCGAAGAGGCCAATCAGGAGATGGCCCGCCGGTATCAGGGGCAAATTGATCTTTTACAGGGGGAAACGATCGATTTGGCTTTTGTCCCTGTGGATCCTCGTCAGGAAGAGAATGCCCTTTTAGGATTGGATTATTTGATGCAGCAGATTGGAGCGCGTTGGATTGTCCCCATGCACTTTGGTTCCCAGTTCTCTATTTTTGATTTTATAGATTGCGACCCGCGCACCATTCCTTATCGGGACCGCATTCTGCATATTTCGCATAGAGGGCAGTTCTTTTGTCTTCCCTAAAAACGATAAAAAGTTCCGCTTCCCGTACGAAAATAGGGAAGCGGAACTTTTTTATGGTGCCCAATTCAGAGGCATAATCTTTATAAGAGGCACAGTGCATCAAAAAATGGATGGCAGCCAGATTTGAGTGAATCGATCCGGCTGGAATGACGGCATAGGCCTATTTTTATTGCTATTTTTCAATCCACGATACCTTATTCAATCAATTGATTTTGAGAGAAGTATTTTGCAATATCAAAAGAAGATTTGCACATGCTGTTTTATAAGGCAAAATGATGAATTGCCCTTTTTAAAGAATGGTCAAAGAATATAAAATCGTGCCCTCCCTGCCATTCTTCATATCGGAACGCAAATCCAAGCGGTTCCATCTCTTTTTGAAACTGCTTATGGGACGGCTGGAAGGGATCGCTATTGCCGCAGGTCATATAGATCGCCGGCTTAAGCGCCTTATTTTTTAGGCGCTTTGCCAATTCCAGGATTTCATACTCTGGTTTCCATTCCAGCGCTTCTCCGAAAATCGAGACGAAATCAGAGAGCAGCAATGCCCCATATCGTTCAATGAACTCCGGCTTTGTGCCATTTTCCCTTTGATCGTCCAAACCTTCCCGCAAAAACAGGCAGGCAGAAGAAAATGCGCCACACATGCCATATTGCTCCGGCCTGGAAAGCGCGCATTTAAGTGCACCGTACCCGCCCATGGAAGCGCCTAAAACGGCAGTATCCTCACGCTTGGCGGAGATTTGGAACACACTTTTGCAGATCCTTGGCAATTCATCGGTCAGAAAAGTAAAGTAACGCGGCCCGTGACACATGTCTGTATAGAAACTTCTGGCTGCATCCGGCATAATAAAGATGGTTTGTCCTTCCCGTGCATACACCGGTAACATGGAATCATCCACCCAGGTTGCGCTGTCTCCACATAATCCATGCAGCAGATATGCAACTTTATAGGGGCTATCCTTCTCTAGATTGCTGGGCGTTACAATGGTAATACCCGTGTCTTTTTCTAAAACAGTAGAAAATACCGATCCTCGCAAAATCAATATTTACACCTCTTTCGTAGGCACCTAATAGATATAAGATATCCACATCCGATTGCTCTGCAAATCCGTATTGGAGCGTTATTCATTGCAGTTGTTCCGCTGCCTGCTGTGCATGGGAGGCATAGATCGCACGGATGCCGGGATATTCTCCCAGTCCTTTTATAACAGTCTTTACAATATACCCCTGTTCCTCCAATGTAGTCTTCCAGGAATCTCGATCACCTGCCATATCATTTCTTACATGGTCGCCTGCTACTACCATCAGTGGGGCGAGCGTGATCTCTTGAGGTTTAAAACGCCGAACCTGGCGCAATACCGGTGGAAGGCCAGGATATGCCTCTACAGTCCCGACAAAAACGTTGGGGAAACCCTGATCTTTAAAAATATAATCCAACGCCGCATAGGCTGTATTGCTGCTGTGCCGTGTACCATGGCCCAGCAAGATCAGCGCATCACACGGAGAAAAAGCATGGAAATCCTCTTTTATGGCTTGCGCCACGCGTTCTAAATCTTCCTGGGCGGTCAGAAGAGGCTTCCCACAAACAATTTGGTCAAACCAGTTTCTATACTGCGCAACTTCACGCATCAGCGCTTCCTGTTCCTCTCCGTTCACCACATAGGTGGGCTGGCACACCACGCGGGACACACCTTCTTCTCGCAAGCGTTCCAGCGCCTGCCAGAGGTTATCCGCCGGCTCGCCTTTCGCCGCCAACTTTCGGAGGATTGTGGGGCTTGTGAAAGCGCGTCGTATCCGCCATCCCGGGAAAGTCTCCCGCATGGTCTGCTCAATTGCACCGATTGTTTTTTCACGGGTCTCCGCGTAGACCGTGCCAAAGCTCACCACCAGAATCGCGTTCCTACTCATGACATTGCTCCTTTCAAATATTGCTACGTCGTCTGCTGAAATGTTTTCTGAAAGTTTTATAATTTCCGTTCTTCGGCTTGATAGAGAAGCGCGTTACAAATAGCGGCAGCTACGTTGCTTCCGCCTTTTCGCCCCCGTGCAATAATGTGAGGGATGGAATCGTTCTGCAAAAATAAGTCCTTCGCCTCCACTACATTGACAAAGCCGACTGGTACTCCAATTACCAATTCTGGGCGGACTTTTTTCTCTTCAATCAGCTCATAGAGGCGCTTCAGAGCAGTGGGCGCATTGCCGATGGCAAACAGCAAGGGCCTATCCAAAGACGCCGCCCGCTCCATACTTACGCAGGCACGCGTGACGCGCCTTTCCTTCGCCTCTGCGGCAACGCCTTCATCCGACATAAAGCAGAAAACCTTCCCACCAAACCGGGCGAGGCTTTTTTTATTGATGCCGGAACGTGCCATCTCCGTATCGGTCACGATACATGCGCCGTTTTTCAGCGCTTGAATTCCTTTTTGCACCGCATGAGGAGAAAACCTCAGGTTTTCTACATAATCAAAGTCTGCTGTCGTGTGGATCACGCGTTTGATCACCGGAGCCTGTTCCGGATCGAGCGTGCATGGCCCCAATTCCTCTTCAATGATGGAAAAGCTCCGCTT
>DBFXIC010000246.1:0-4253 GCA_048455095.1 Anaeromassilibacillus sp. | reverse complement strand
CTGCGGCGCCGGGGACAAATAACTTCCCTGTTTTCCCGGCCGGGTTTCGGCCGGGTTCCTGAAAGTATAACCGGCCCCGGCCGGAGCAATAGAATTCGCCGATGGAACGGAGAGATCAAGATGAAAGAATATTTTGCCTTTCAATGGCACATAACGGACGAATGCGACCAACGGTGCAAACACTGCTACATTTTCTCGGAAAACAACTGCAAGCACCTGGATGCCATGACCTGGGAGCAAATTCAGGAAACCTTTTACAACTGTATGGACTTCTGCGAGGTATACGGCAGGCTGCCGTACTTTTACATCACCGGCGGCGACCCTATCCTTCACCCGGACTTTTGGCGGCTGCTGGCACTTTTGAAGGAGCACGACATTCCTTTTGCCATCCTGGGCAATCCGTTCCACCTGACCGACGAGGTATGCATGCGTCTGAAGGGATACGGCTGCCGGAAGTACCAGCTTTCTCTGGACGGCATGCGGGAAACACACGACTGGTTCCGCAAGCCGGGCTCTTTTGACTGTACGCTGGAAAAGATCGGGTGCATCAACCGGGCGGGCATCCGTTCGGTGGTCATGACCACCGTTTCCGGCGCCAATATCAGCGAAGTGCCCGATATCATCGACACGGTGGTGAAAGCGGGCGCAGATGTGTACGCTTTCGCCCGCTACTGCCCTACCAGCGGCGAAAAGGACACCGGCATGACACCGCAGGACTACCGGCAGCTTTTGGATATCTGTTATCAGAAATATCAGAAATACGAGGCCGAAGGCTGCAAGACCTGCTTCAACAAAAAAGACCATCTTTGGACGCTTTACGAATATGAAAAAGGGATATTCAAAATCCCGGAGGATGCGCAGGACGGCATGATATACGGCGGCTGCAACTGCGGCAACTGCCATATGACCATTCTTCCGACCGGGGATATCTATGCCTGCCGCCGGGTCCAGAACAGCAAGGTGGGAAATGTTTTTTCGGACCGGATCGCAAACGTGTGGATCTGCCGGATGGAGGCCTATCGGGATTACAACAAATTCGAAAAGTGCGCAAAATGCGAACTGCTGCCTTACTGCCGCGGCTGCCCCGCAGTGGCAAGCGGCAAGGACGGAAACTTTTATGCGGCTGACCCGCAATGCTGGAAAGAGGTGTAAGCATGGAATTTTTCGATCTGGTAAAACGCCGGCGTTCCATCCGAAAATATCAGGACCGGCAAATCGAGCGCGGCGATTTGGAAAAAATCATTCAGGCGGGGCTTTGCGCGCCCAATGCCGGCGGCGGACAGCGCGCGATCATCGTCGCAGTGCGAAACCGCGCACTTTGCGAAAAAATCGGGAGGCTGAATATCGCTAAATTCAACCGAAACAGCCTGGCCGGCTCTTACGTATCATCAGAACAGCCCAGCATCATCGACGACCCCTCGATCCGAAGCGGATTTTACGGCGCCCCCACGGTCTGCGCGGTTTTCGGGCCGAAGAATTTTCTGTACAGCGTTGCGGACGCCTTCTGCTGTGCCGAAAACATGGCTCTGGCCGCCACGGAACTGGGGCTTGCCTCCTGTCTGATCGCACGCGGCGAAGAAACCTTCGACAACGAACCGGGGGCCGCGCTTTTGAAGGAATGGCGGATCCCGGACGGATATGTTGCACGCTGCTTCGTGCTTTTGGGGTACCATGCGGGAGCTTATCCGCAGGACAAGCCCCGAAGGGCCGGCCGCAGCCTGGTCGTAGAATGAGGTGGGCTTATGGATGCACAGACCTGTTTGAAAAAGCTGCAGTGTGTCGGGGTGCTGAATTTTTCCACCGTCGGCCTGGACGGAACACCGCAGGCGCGCTGTATCAGCGCCATCCATTATACTTCGGACGCGCTTTATTTTTTCACTGCGCGCGGAAAAGAATTTTGCCGTGAACTTCTTCACGACGGACAAGTACAGATACTGGCGTATACCCGGTATAAAGAGATGATCCGTGTATCCGCAAAGGCCGTTCCTGTACCAGAAGCGGAACAAAAACGCTGTATCGACCTTATTTTTCAGGAACAGCCTTATCTTTCCAATGTGTATCCGGGCGCCACGCGGGAAATCGGAATCGTCTTTGTTGTCCGGGATATGCGGATCGAGTATTTCCATTTGGGTGTGAAGCCCATTTTCCGGGAGACGTATACGCTTGGAAAGGGAAAACACACGCCAAAAGGTTACGAGATTACCGGGGAGTGCATCGGCTGCGGGAAATGCGCTCAGATCTGTCCGCAGCAATGCGTTGCACCGGGAACACCCTATCACATCGCACAGGAGCACTGCCTGCATTGCGGAAATTGCTTCGAGCAGTGTCCCGTACAGGCCGTCACGAAAAAAATTTGAGGTGCAGTATGAATGGCAAAGAAAAACAGCGGCTCCGGCGCGGAAGGAAGGCAGAGACAATGCTTAGGGCACGTACCCGGACAGAAAAAGACGTTTTTTCGAAAACGGAACGGCTGAAGCAGGCGCTTGAAACGGCCGACGCCGTTCTCATCGGTGCGGGTGCGGGGCTTTCCGCCTCTGCGGGATTTACATATTCCGGGGAACGCTTTCACCGGTATTTCAGTGATTTTGAAGCAAAGTACGGTTTTCATGATATGTATTCCGGCGGCTTTTATGCTTATCCCACTCCGGAAGAGCACTGGGCGTACTGGAGCCGGTATATCCAGGTCAACCGTTATGAAGATGCCCCAAGGCCCGTTTATGATTCGCTGTACCGGCTCATATCCGAAAAAGATTATTTTGTACTCACGACCAATGTGGACCACTGTTTTCAGAAAGCGGGTTTTGATAAAAAACGGCTGTTTTACACACAGGGCGATTACGGTTTACTCCAGTGCTGCGAGCCGTGTCACCGGCAGACCTATGATAACCGGGCCCTTATCCTGCGCATGGTGGAAGAACAAAAAAACATGCGCATCCCCACCGCGTTGATCCCGCGGTGCCCGAAATGCGGAAAGCCCATGGCGGTGAACCTGCGTTCGGACGACCGTTTTGCCGAAGACGAAGGCTGGCGGAAAGCCGCCGGCCGGTATGCGGATTTTCTGCGCCGCCACGATGGCATGCACATTCTCCTTTGGGAGATCGGCGTCGGATACAACACCCCGGGCATCATCAAATATCCTTTTTGGCAGATGACCGCGCAAAATCCAAACGCAGTATATGCCTGTTTGAACAGCGGGCAGGCTGTTTGCCCCGGGGCGATCCAACGGCAGTCCATCTGCATCGACGGCGACGCGGGCATACTGCTGCAGGCGCTTCTCGCGCCGGAGGAGTCCTATGAATGAGCTGGAAAGCCTATTGCAATTGAATAAAATGCTTCTGGCCGAATCGCCCCAGTACCTGGCGCAGGCAGCCGCTTTCCCGCCGGATGCGGAAGCGCAGTGGCGGCTGTTCCGCTCGCTCGTCAATGTACGGGCACCGAGGCCGGCCGGCGGGGATTTCTTAGCGCTGCAGGACAGCTTGCTGCAAAAAATAACCGCCTGCAAGGGCGTCACCGCCTTTCATTCGCTGACGCCGATGCAGAAAGGCCTGTACCTGTGGCGGGGCGATATCACCACCCTGCAGACTGATGGGATCGTGAACGCCGCAAACAGCGGGCTGACAGGCTGTTATCACCCCTGCCACCAATGCATTGACAATGCGATCCATACGTTTTCCGGTGTTCAGCTTCGGCTCGCCTGCGCTTCCATAATAAAAGCGCAGGGCCGCCCGGAGCCTGCCGGACAGGCGAAAATAACAAGGGCTTACAACCTGCCTTGCCGTTATGTCCTGCATACGGTCGGGCCGGCTGTGGCGGGAGCCCCCTCGCAGAAGGACCGCGATTTACTGGCGTCCTGTTACCGTTCCTGTCTTGCGCTGGCGGAAAAGCACGGGCTGCGCTCCATCGCATTTTGCTGCATCTCTACCGGAGAATTTCATTTTCCCCGCCGGGAAGCAGCGGAAATCGCAGTCAAAACCGTAAAAGAATATTTAAATGCCTCTCCCGGGCTCCTGGTCGTTTTTAATGTTTTTACGGAGGAAGACCACAAGATCTACCATGATATGCTCCGGCCGCTCAAGCACAGGTGAATCCTCTTCCGCAAAAAGCAGAGGCCACTTGAAAAAGCGGCCTCTGCTTTTTGCCATAACGTCTATCCCTCGTACGCTTCGCGCAGCATGGCGATTTCCCGCGCCCAACCGGCGTCGTCGTTTGGCGTCTCTAAAATAAAAGGCAGTTCACGCAGCGCGGGATGGTTG
>DBFXIC010000245.1:0-5934 GCA_048455095.1 Anaeromassilibacillus sp. | reverse complement strand
TATAAATAATTGAAACATTGTTCTCTTCTTTAAGGCTCTTTACGAATTTGAGGAACGGCTCAATCTCTCCTTCGCCCAAAGAAGCGGTGGGCTCATCCAGGATCAGCATGCGGGGCTTCATATAGAATGCGCGCATGATCTCCACCAACTGTTGTTCGCCTGCGCCAAGTTCCTCCACCGGTACGTTGAGTGGTGTATCTACGTTTAGCTGCTTACGTAGCGCCTGCGCACGCTTCATCAGCTCCTTGTTGTCGATCATTCCCAGACCGTTTACAGCTTCATAGCCTAGGGAAATGTTCTCTGCGGCAGTGAGAAACGGAACAAGGTTGCGCTCCTGATACAGCATGCCGATCCCTGCGCGAATGGAATCTGCCGGAGTATGAAACACCTTTTTCTCTCCCAGGATCTCGATGGTCCCCTCATCCACAGAATAAAGGCCGGTTAGCATCTTGCACAGGGTGCTTTTGCCTGCGCCGTTTTCTCCGATCAGCGCATGGATTTCATTTTGCCCTACTTCAAAGTCCACATGGTCCACGGCGGTCATGCCCGCAAAACGCTTTGTCAGGCCCGTAACTTTTACAACAGGTTGACTGTCCAAGGACTCACCACCCTTTCATTTTGACCGGGCATGCCCGGGATGACCTGTCCGCACCCCGGTGGGATACGGACAGGTACAGTTGCACAGTTATTCGCAGATATAGCTGCCTTCCCAGTTATACCAGGCATCGGGATCGTCGGTATAGTAACTGAACACCTTCTGAATGGGCTCGCCGCTCTGGGGCACATTCTCACGACTGACCAGCGTGCCGGTGCAGTAAAGAGTCTCGCCCGAAGTCTTAATCGCGCAGCCTTCCTCGCCGGGATTGAGGCCCTCGACCTGGATATCTTCGATTACGTCGAACATGGTGTGCACATAGTATTCGACGGGTTGGACGTAGGAGTACTGATAATAGCTGTTCTGACGAATCTGATGGAAATACTCGGAACCGCCGTCAATACCGGCAATCCATAGATCGGGGTTGACTTCGTTGGCATTGGCTTCGGCAGCCGCGTTAGCCTGAATAGCAAAGGCGTCGGCGGAGCAGACAATGCCCACCAGATCGGTGCCATATTTGTTGAGCCAGGCAGTCGTCATGTCATAGCAGTTCTCAAGGTAGGTACCGGCGCCGGAGAAGCAGTCCTGGCTGTCCAGCAGGGTCATAGCAGGATAGCAGCCGATAATGGCTTCAAACGTGCGGGTACGCTCGTTGTGCACCTGAATAGACTCAACCGTAAGGGACGCTATGCCGCCGCTCCATCCAGATTCCTCGCCTAGGATGTACATCATTTCAGCCGCAGCCACGCCATTGGGCATAGTGACGTTGGCGATAACGCCGTCTATGACCTGATTGTCGACGTTATAGACTCCGATGCCGGCCTGGCGGGCAGTTTCAATGGCATTTTTCTTGGCCTCCACGCTTTCCATGTTGCACAGTACGATCGCATCGACCTCGTTGTTGACGGCGTTGAGGATCATGTCGTTTACCTGACTGTCGTTTTCAAACGGGAGAATCAGGGACTTCCAGCCACGGTTTTCAAACTCCAGTTCCACCTGATTGACCGCACGGACCGTCCATTCGCTGGTCAGCTGCGGACGCAGGAAAGCGACGACAATCTCGTCCTCACTTTTGATCTTAGGACGAGGGAAGTTATCAAAAGCCGATTTTTCCTCCGCAAGGCTGGCCGTAAGGCCAAAGGTCAGTAGCACGGCAAGGACCAGCGCGATGATACGTTTCATAAATGGTTTCTCTCCCTTCTATACTGGTTCACGTTTTCATGATGCGAGGATAGCCGCATTGGATTCTGTACAGGAAGCGCATTCCTCCCTTCTCATTTTGAAATAACTATATATAGGCTTTTCTAGCCCAATATACGCTGTAGCTTCTCACGATAGGCTTCATGAACCTCCGGATTTGGCACAAAGCAGTCCTTGATGCGCACCATACTGGCTACGGCGTCTCCAATGGAGGGATACAAACCCACGCCATAGGCTGCCAGCACCGCAGTACCCAGCGCGGAAGCCTCGTTGTTAGACATCCGCTCGTAGGTACGTCCGCTCAGATCCGCCCTAAACTGCACCCACCGGTCCGCATTCGCATGGCCGCCGCCGATGCGTACGCGTGCACAAGGGCCATGCTTGATGGTCTGCGAGCTTTGGAGTAGATAACAGATTTCATAGGTGATTGCCTCAATGCAGGCCTTAAAAACGTCATACTTGGTTACAGATATATCAAGCCCGGTGATACCGCCTGCAGCATCCGCGAAATTGGGATGTACGCTCACGCGTCCCTTGCCGTCCAGCCGGATATTCCCCCACAGGTCGGCAAACAAATCTCCTTTCATTCCCCCACACATTTCCCTCAGAAACCATTCGATGACTGCACCCGCTGTCTTTAAGCCACATAGACACATGGTGGTGTCCTTCAAGGGACCAGGCTCACACATCAGGAGGGCTCCGTCTCGGGCACTTGAAAGCTGTTCGGCGCTGTAACAGAAAATTTCGTTCATCAAAAAGCAGAATACATCCACAGAACCGGTTACTTCGGCGACGGCATCATCCATCTCGTCAAAGACGCCCATTCCAATAGTTCCCATGACTGCGTCATGTCCGCCGATGACAACTGGTACCGGATGTGAAAACGCCACATCGCCATAATGTGTGATGGTGCCCACAATCTCGTGAGAAAGTACAACTCTGCCTAAGGTAGATGGGTTGATCTGCGCGGCTTCCAGCACATCCAGGCTCCACTGTCTGCGAAGGTTGTCAAAGCAACTATGCGATCCTGCTTCCGTCGCGTCCCAGGACATATCCAGCCCGAGACAACTGAGAATATACTGCTGAATGCTTACATAATAGCAACTGTCGGCGGCAACCTGTGGCATGTGCTTGCGCAGGTAGAGCGTCTTGGCCATAGGGGACAGATCAGCAAAGGTAAAACTGGTGTTCAATCCATCCGCCCTATCCCCCATTCTCTGGCGCAGTTCCTCGCCTTCGATTCCCGCCCGGCTGTCCATCCCCAAGATACAGTTGTATGTGGCGCGCCCCTGCGCATCCATGGGAACAAGACTGGAACCAATGTGCGAGAAGGACAGCGCATGTATATGCACTGAGCCATTGAGGTCATCCAACACGCCGCGCATGCATGCGACGCTGTATTGCCACATCTGTTCCGGGTCATGCTCAAAATATCCACTCTGGGGCGAAAGAATAGGGTATTTCATTGAATGTTGCGTAACAATATGGCCATCAGCTACATCAATGGCATGAACCCGTACATTTGAGGATCCAAAGTCGGCGATAAAAACTACATCCATGCTCCTTTTCTCCTACTTTATTATGTCGACATGATGTCATTACAACCTGATGACATGATTATATCTGTGGCAATACCAATTGTCAATAGGCTTTCGGTATTTTTGTATAGAAAAAGCCCCGTCATAAAACGGGGTAAAGCAAATTTTTACGGCTTGTCCCCTGATGGCAGAGGATGGTAATAGCCGGATTTTCGCAATAGCAGATTTTCATTCGATCACGACTGGAATAATGTCTGTGCGCCAAACAGCCAAATGTCTTTCCACACACTTGGTTTCTTCGCTGTTTTCATCATCTTCATTGGAAAAACTATTCCAGTACATTTCCAAAAGCGGAAAGCCTTCTTCTACACGCAGCAAATCGCTGAGATAGCCTTTTGCCAGGATGGCCTTGATTTGCGTAGAGCGACTGATAGACATATCATAAAAATGCAGGTCCTGCAAAACGGTATGAATCGATTCCTTTGAAAGATCTCTCTGTTCGATGCCACTGACATAGCGGTATAGGTAGTAGCTGATTTCATAGGAATAAGGAACCCCGTCACCGGTATAAATACGTTCAAATTCAAAGTAGCGTTCACCCACGCACAGGCCATAGACTTTTGCCAATTCTTCGTCACAATCGACAATGCGTGCTTTGAGCACCACACGCTCGGTCGCATATCCGCAGGCACGCAACTCTGACACACAGGAAGTGATGCGCAAAATATTAATCCCCTGCTTACGGGTGACGCGGCCAACAAAGGTACCCTTGCCCTGAATTTTATACAGATACCCCTCGTTTGCCAGATCGTCCAGCGCCTTACGAATGGTAATGCGGCTACTATTATAACGCTTCATTAATTCCTTTTCAGAAGGAAGCGTCTCTTTTTGTTTATAAGTCCCATCTTTAATTTTGCTGAGAATGTCCATCTTCACCTGATAATATTTGGGTTCAATGGGCACGTTCCACACCTCCTGCATTGTGTTTATGTTATCATGACAAATTGTTTTTGTCAACAAATTAACGAACAAACGCTTTCATATTGTCTATATCCTTGGCACAATAGCATATTCTTCTTTGTAAAAATCTCAAATTGTATCTGGGAACCGAGATAGGCTGAAAGCAGCTCATCTATGTATACCCAAAGTATAGCTAAGCAATAAAACTTCTCAGTGCTACACTTTTCCAGCTTCGCATTGTCGCTACAGACTCATGTGCGGCTATATGAGGTGTCAGGCAAAACACAAGCATGTTCTTCTGCTGCGAATAGTTTGGAATCTTCATGCCAATTAGTCTCTTTCCGCCTCATTTCTATAGATATAATCTTGCAACGTGATTTTTGCCGCTCACAGCAACACAGTGATTGAGCAATTAGAAAAGCACGGCTTCTCTATGCCCCGTGCTATGCCAATAGCTCATAGCGTCATATTGTGCCTTTAATTATGCTGCAAATTATTCCAGCGACAGTAAAATGCGCTGATTATATTATAAAGTGGATTGGCACTGTAAAGCGCTTCTGACTTAAAAATAAGAGTGAGATGCAATAGATGGGAAAAGAGCAAGTAAGGCGTGTGGTCATCCATCCGGGTGAAGCAGGCTGTGAAGCGTCATTTCTATGATCTCTCTTTGATATGCTCTTTACTCAAAGCGACGCCAGCAGGTCTGCTGGGAGATTTGGGGACTTTAGCTTTTTGTTCGAGGCCTTGTGCAAATGGAATTGGCACATCTATGCGGAATCTTTCGGTGCGGCGCTGTATCATTCCCAGGATTACCGCAATCGGGAAATCGACGTCGTCGTGAAGCTTCCGGACGGGCAATGGTACGCCTTCTTCCTCCGTTTCTTATAGGTATAGGAAATATCGGTGCGTGATTGGCCCTGCTTCTTCGGTCCGTCCCGAATTGTCCACCGCTCCAAATCCCGCTGCCGTCGTCTCTGCCACTGTTCCAGCAGGCGAAATATGGTCTGTTCCATCTGCTGGGGCGTGAAGCTCTTTGGAAAGTAGCGGCGCAACTTGTCACTGGACAGGGTGATCTTGCCGACCTCCGGCTTCTTTTCTTCGGAGAGAATAGCGCGCATGACATCTTCGGACAGGCGGCCCTCCTGACCGAATTTCTTGAGCCGCTGGGCCTGTGAGAGCGATGGCGTGGACTGCTCACTGTCCATGGCGTCCAGAAGTGCAACCTGTTCTTCGGAAGTCAGGTAGGACAGCTCCACCGCAGGGTTGAAAGCTACCTTGTGTTCATCCACCATGTCCAGAAGCGGCGGGACAAGGTAAGTCAAGCGGATGAAGCGCTGGATTTGGACTGCGCTTTTTCCTGTCCCTTTCGCTACCATTTCCCTCGCATTTAACTTCTGTCCAACTTGGACAGAAGTTAAATCTGTACGCAAGCCCTGATGTTTCAACGCCTCCAACTTCATCCGATAGGCAAACGCCCGCTCGCTGGGCAGCAGCGTTTCCCTTTGCAGGTTGGAATCCACCATGATGATGGTCGCCTCGTCGTCATCCAGCTCCCGCACGATCACCGGCATCTCCGCAAGTCCCGCCAACAGGCTGGCCCGGTGCCGCCGGTGGCCCGCCACCAGCTCATATCCGCCCTCC
>DBFXIC010000244.1:0-8206 GCA_048455095.1 Anaeromassilibacillus sp. | reverse complement strand
AGGAAAGCGCTTTCCTCCGGACGGGCGTTCGAATACGGTATTCAAAGGGGCGGGGACAGAGGCTGATTATGCGCCTATCTGGTTCTGGAAGCATGGGAAAACAAGAGGGAGCGCAGGAGCGCTTCCCTCATGCAAGAGATCTGTTCTTATTTTATCTGCACAAATGCCTTTCGGGTTGGAAGCGCCGGACGGATTGGCAGCCTTTATCAAATGCAGCATCGTTAAACCCTGCAATCCGCTCGCCCCGCAAAGGACGGGCGGATTTATAAGGATATGTCTTATGCGCAAGCGCGACCCTGCTTTCATTGATCCGGCAGCGTTCTCATCGCCCGGCAAACACGGCGCCATATGCCTGCATGCGCTGGCGTACCTGCGCCCCGTTCACGGCACGCACATCAGGATTCATCGCCGCGGCGATGCCGGCCGCTTCGCCCAATGCCATGCATACCAGCTGAATGCGCATGGAGCTCTGCGCCGCAAACGTGGCCGAGGCGCAGCGGCCCGCCACAAGCAGATTGTCCACCTCGCGCGTTACCAGGCAGCGGTAGGGGATTTCATAGTATTCTCCCGGCTCCAGATGAATCAGCACCAGGTTATGCTCGTTGTGAATATCCACCGGATAGGCCGTTTGCGCCACGCAGTCGTCAAAGCGGCGGCGCGCCCGGATATCATCTTCGGTAAGCACATAGTCCCCCACCAGCCGCCGGGATTCACGGATGCCCGGAATGGAGGAAAATGCCTGGAGATAGCTGCCTTCAAAGCCTGGAAAGCGGCGCTTGAGGAACGTGAGAATTCGCATGGCAGACTCGCGGGAATACAGCACCATTTCCGTAACGGAACGCGCGCTCACCGCATCGCGGATATGCCCGGCCTCCGGGCAATTGAACCACAGCACATCTCCGCCCAGAGAGGGGTGGTAATAGATCTGTACATAGCTGCCGTCACGCTCAGTCAGCGCGCCTTCCTTAACGCCCTCGCGCAGCAGCCGGGTGAAGGGATTGAAACTTTCTTCCCGCCAAAGGGAGTAAAACTCCATGGGGAAATGGTCGCCGCCAAAGCGGTAACCCCATTCCTTAAGGGTTTGCTCCACTCGGGATACATCCACGCCGCCCACGGAGAATCGCAGCGTCATGGGCTGGTTTTCCCCGTCCATGCCGCAATCCGTTTCACAGCCGCAGGCCAACGCCAGCCGCGCGCCGCCTGTACAGTCCACAAATGCGCCGGCCGTATAGCCAATCATGCCGGAAGCGGTATTTATCACGACTTCCTGCAGCTTCCGCCCCGCCAGCCTGACGCCCGTCACCTCCGCGCCATAAAGCACTTCCACGCCATATCGGGCACACATCCGCTCCAAATACAGCTTGGCCATCTCCGGGCTGGCAAAATACGTATCGCCCGCGAAGCCATCCTGCTCCATAGAGCGCTGCAGCTCGTCCGCCAGGGAACTGTTGCCTGTCAGCTGCGGCATGTGGTTGGTCATCCGCGGCACGGTCAGCGCCAGGGTGGACGTGCCCCCCAACGCATATTCACGTTCCAGCAATATCACGCGCGCGCCTTCGCGTGCCGCCGCACACGCCGCCATCACGCCCGCCGTCCCGCCTCCTGCAACCGCCACGTCATAGGTCCGCTGCATCGGCTGGTAATTCAACGTCAACTGTGCCATCGTTTGCTTCACCCCAACCGTCAGAATCCATCAGCCTTTTTATTGTAGGGGTTTACCAAGGGGATGTCAATTTGTTCTGCCTTTTTGGTCAACGCTGCACTTAAATTCGGTCAATCGGGTTTCTTCACACATACCCAAGGATTCATTATAATAAAAATCAGCAAAGGTGTACTGCCTTTCAAATGTTGAACCAAATAGGAAAGGAGACCCAAAATGATGAAAAAACTCACGTCTCTGCTGTTGGCCATCCTGCTGTTGGCCGTGGCGCTTCCCTCCCTGGCAGAGGAACCCGTACACCTGAGAATCGCTACCTGGACGAGCAACGAAGACCAGCTCGAGCTGCTGGGCAGCTTTGTGGACGAATTCGCCCAGGCCAAGGGAATCGCCATCGAACCCGAATTCATCTCTCTGTCTGGTACGGAATACAGCAGCCTGCTGCTGATGAACCTTCAGAGCAATGAGCCCGCCGACGCCTTCTGGGTCATGGAAGCGGACATCAAAGCCTACATCAGTGCGGGCCTGTGCGCCAAGCTCAATGACGCGATGGCCGCCTACGATCCCGACGATCTGGACGACGGCGCCATGAGCCTGTGGTGCGACGGCGAGGATGTGTACGCCATTCCCTTCTCCACCAGCCCCTTCATCATGATTTACAATGCCGATCTCTTTGCCGAGGCGGGCCTCAAGGACCCCAATGAATATGTAGCCGAAGGCACCTGGTCCTGGGAAACCTTCCGCGACTGCATGAAGACCATCAAGGACAAGACGGGCGTGTATGGCTACATGACGGTGAACAACGCCGGCTATGCTGACCGCACCGAAATGAACCTGACCCCGTTCGTGCGCGGGTTCGGCGGCGACTTCTGGACGGACGATCTTGAAGTGCTCATCGATTCGCCCGAATCCATCGCGGCCGTGCAGATGTTCCACGACATGGTGTACGTGGACGGCTCCGTGGTGCCTCCGGGAGACGAAAGCAACTTCTTCACCGGCGGCGCGGCCTGCACCTTCAACCAGATCTCCCAGCTGGGCAATCTGGCGGAGGTAACCTGGAAGTGGGGCGTGTCCAAGCTGCCCGGCGACGTGTCCTTCCTGGGCCAGGCGGCCATGGCCGCCAACGCTGCCAGCGCCAACGCGGATCTTGCCGCGGAACTGGTGGCCTACATGACCAGCGCCAGCTGCGCCGCCCGTGTGGCTCAGTACTGGCCGCCCTGCCGCAAGTCCGTGCTGGAAAGCGAGGAATTCCTCAATTCCAACGCCTACCTTACCCCTGAGCAGATGAAGGATATCGTGGCCAGCTCCGTGCTGTCCAGCCGCGCCATGTCCAGCAACATCAACTCTCCCACCATCGACATCGAAACCGAAATCGTATTCGACAAGCTGTGGAATCCCGATGCGGATGTGGCTGCCATCCTGGGTGAAATCGCCACCATCTACCGCAACAACCTGCAATAACCTGTGACCCCTGAAACGCCGGAAGCGCCCCCTGTGAGCGCTTCCGGCAAACCACGGCGGCGGCCCTGCCGCCGCCGCTTTTAACAGGAGGCCCCATGAAAGATACCTCGCTGTCCGCGCGCCGCGCTTTGCGGGAAAGTGCGAGCGGCTATGCGTTCATTCTCCCGCAGATGATCGGCTTTTTTCTTTTTGTTCTGATACCACTGGTAAATGTCTTTATTTACTCGTTTCAGAACCGCAACATGCTTTTTGGAACAAGCAATCCCATTGGTTTTCAAAATTATGTCACGCTTTTCCAGGATTCATTATTCTATCTGACGCTGAAAAACACGCTGATCTTCTCCGTGTTTTTGGTGCCGCTGAACCTGGCGCTTGCGCTGGGGCTGGCGCTGTATCTGGGAGAAGGCAATTTTGGCACCCGTTATATCCGGGCGATTATCTTTCTGCCGGTGGTTACCTCCGGCGTCGCCTGGTCCATCGTTTGGAAGTACCTGTTGCAGGGCGGCACCGCAGGGCCGGTTAACTGGGCGCTGGCGCAGCTGGGCATTCAGGGACCTAACTGGCTTCAGGAAAAAGGCTGGGCCATGGCCTCGGTGGTCGTAACCCGTGTTTTGAAAAATCTGGGCACCAATGTGCTGGTATTCTATGGCGCAGTCATGAACCTGCCCGGAGAAATCGTTGAGGCAGCGCGCATTGACGGGGCAAGCGGCTTTTCGCTGTTTCGCCGTATCAAACTTCCGCTGCTGATGCCGACGGTGCTCATGGCCTCGATTGTTACGATGATTGGTTCCATGCGCGTATTTGATACCATCAAGCTCATGACCGAAGGCGGCCCGGAGGGCAGCACCATGGTGCTGGTCTACTATGTGTACTATCAGGGCTTCCGCGCCTACAAGAGCGGCTATGCCTCCGCGATCGCGGTCATCCTGTTCCTGATCATGCTGGGCATGACGCTTCTGCAATGGCTTGCCAGAAGGAAGGTGTCGCATTATGAGGAGTAGCGTTTCTCCCGCGCGCCTCGTTCGCTGGATTCCGCGCCTGCTGCTGGTAGCGGCGGTGACGCTGGTGTTCATCTATCCCTTCTGGTGGATGATGGTCAACTCCCTCAACACCAATGCGCAGGTTTTTGGCCCTCCGCGCCTGCTGCCTCAAAGCTGGCGGTGGCAAAACTATGTGGAGATTTTTCAAAAGCAGCCCTTTGCCAGGCATTATGCCAACACGCTGCTGGTAGCGGGCGTGGGCACGCTGGGCAACGTGCTGATTTCCGCCCTGTCGGGCTATGGATTTGCGCGCGTGCGCTTTCCGGGACGCGGGATTCTGTTCATTCTGCTGCTCACTGCGCTGATGATGCCGGTGGAAGTCATCATTATCCCGCTGTTTTACCAGATGAAAGCGTGGCACATGACCGACAGTTTGCTGCCGCTGATGTTTCTTCCCATTTTCTGCTCGCAGGGAGCGCTGTCCGCGTTCATGTTCCGGCAGTTTTTTATCACCGTGCCCAAGGAGTTGGAAGAAGCGGGACGATTGGATGGCATGGGGCACGGCGGTATTTTCTTTCGCATCATGTTGCCCATTTCGGTGCCTGTGGCATCCTCTGTGGGAATTCTTGCGTTCCTGGCCACGTGGAATACCTATCTGGAGCCCCTTGTGTTTACCACCAGCATTGATAAATATACGCTGCCGCTGTCGCTGAACAACTTCAATGATGTGTACGGACAGCCTGAATGGCACCTGCAGCTTGCTGCCACTACCTTGAGCGTGATTCCCGTGATGCTGGTCTACCTGTTCTTCCAGGAAAAGGTTACGGACGCGATGGTCAATTCCGGTCTGAAAGGATAATGGCGTATGAAGTATTGGAAGCTCGACCTGCCGTATACCCCGGCGCTTGCCCTGGCCCGGCAGATGCTTGAGGACTGCCTGAAAGCCTATGAAGTGCCCGCGGAGGGAGAAAACGAAGCCTGCCGTATTGTCTGCGCTGTGACCCCGGACCCGTCTTTGCCGCCGGAGGGCTACCGTATGCGAATTCATACGGAAGGCCCGGCCCAGGTGGTTGAAATCACAGCCGCAACGGACGTTTCCGTGCTCTATGGCGTATCGGATTTTGTGAACCTGCTGGTGCCCAGGGCCGAACAGACACATACCTGGATGAAGCCCTATTACTTTCGCAACCCCTTTCAGGAGGGGTTTGAGGACATCGACGGCGTTTACGCCCCCAAAGTGCGGCGGCGCGGCCTGTGGACCTGGGGCTACGTCATTTACGATTATCGCCGTTACCTGGCCAACATGGCCCGTCTGAAGCTGAACGAACTCGTGATTTGGAATGACTTTGCCCCGCTCAATGCCGCCGAGGTGGTAGCCTGTGCGCATCAGCTGGGAATCCGCGTCATCTGGGGCTATGCCTGGGGCTGGGATACCAGCATCAACGTCTGCCTTTCTGATGAAGCGCTGCTTTCCCGCCTGGCTAACGAAGCTGTGGAACGCTTCGAGCAGGAATATGCCGCTTTGCCGGGCGATGGGATTTACTTTCAGAGCTTTACCGAAACCACAGAGCAGGAATTGGACGGGCGCGCCATTGCCGATGTGGTGGTGCCGTGGGTTAACGGCATCTGCGCCCGGATTCTTGAAAAGCGGCCGGAACTGGAATTGCAGTTTGGCCTGCATGCCACCTCGGTGGTGCAAAAGCTGGACCGCATCGCCCAGATAGATCCACGCGTTCGGATCGTGTGGGAGGATTGCGGCGCATTTCCCTATACCTATCTGGCCGAAGATGTGGCCCATGTGAAGGAAGCGGAAGCCCTCACCCGGCAAATCGCTCATCTGCGCGAGCACGGAGCTACCGGCATTGTAACCAAAGGCATGATCTGCCTGGACTGGACCAACTTTGTGCACCGCCGGTGCCCCGAACGCATCGGCGAATGCAGCGCGGAACAAATAACCGCCCGCCTTCCCATGGCGCGCCGGGTGATGCGCCTGGCGCAAAGCTACTGGCTGCAAAACGGCAGTCATCTGCAAAGCGTCGTGCGGCTGCTGTCAGAAGGCGATCCGGGCTGCCAAATTCTTGCGCTGATGGAGGACGGTCTGTTTGAGGCCGCGATCTGGCTGCCCACGGCATTGTTTGCCGCTACGCTATGGGATTTTGAAATTCCTTTTTCCCAGCTGCTGGCCGAAACGGCCCAACGTCCCGACGTTGTATTTGCCAACGCTCCCGCGTCATGTCCCCTTTGACGGACAGAAAGCCAAGGGCCGTCCCGCTGGGGCGGCCCTATTTATCGCAATAATCCGAAGGCAGCATATCAAAGCGCCGTTGAAAACAACGTGTAAAGTAGCTTACGCTGGAAAAACCCACCGAGGAAGCAACCTCCGTTACGGTGCGTTTCTTCTCCAGCAGCAATCCACGCGCCACGTTGAGGCGGTAAGCGTTGAGATACTCGCTGAAGCACAGGCTAAAATCCCGTTTGAAGCGGCGGCAGAAATAGCTTTGAGAGTAGCAAAGCTCCGCAGCAACATCCCGGGAGGTAAGGTTTTCGGCATAGTGACGGGCAATATAGGCGGTCACTCGCCGGCAAAACGCCTCGTCCAGCGGGGCTGTGGCCGTGTTCGCCCCCTGGAGGCGCGGCGCCAGCAGCGCAAACATCAGCATCAGATGCCCGCGCGTGGTAAGCGTCCAGCCGGCAGGCTGATCCTGACAGGCCCGAATGATTTCCAGCAGATGATCGATCACCTTTTGCGTAACGGAATCATCCTTTTTCAGTACGCCGCGCAGCGCCGTCACGTCCATATCGGATTTGGCAAAGGCCGGATCGGCATTCTGCAGCAAGGACAAGTCGAAGCAGACGCAATGCTCCTTCAGCGGGAGGTCCGGGTAGGCTTGTGCCTCATGCGTCACAAAAGGCGGAATGAGGATCACCTCTCCGCTGTGGATGGGCAAAGGCTCCCGATTCAGGGTGATGATTCCGTCTCCGGATTCCAGATAGAGCACCTCATATTCCCGATGCAGATGCCGCTTGTACCACAGTCCGGAGGCCATATCCCTGCCAGCGCGATGAGAAACGTAATAGGCTATGGGCAGTTCCGTAAATTTGGACATAAAGTCCTCAAAATACATGCGGGAGTCCTCCCTTCCCATATCAGTATACCATGTGTGCGCGCGTCTCTCAAGGGCCGGACGGTCCGACGCAGTTGGCATGCATGATGTACTGACGGCAACGAAGGTTATGACTTTTCGGGTTTTGGTAGCAAAGGATGCATACATAAAGGACGGGCCCGTCTGGATGGACCGGCTGGCTTCTGGCGGCAGTCTGTGCGGCTCTTGCCTTCATGCGCATTCAGAGCCGCTTCATGCTGTTTCGTACCCAGGAGGGTTGGTGGGCGGCCAAAGGCCCGCCTCATTACGAACAGATCAGCCCTCGGCGGTCGTGGCGGAGCTGTTTGCCGCGCCGCATGCTTGCTGCGTGGGCAGGGAACCGCTTTCCAGCCATTTGCTCACATCCACATCGCTGATTACGCCATCGATATCAGAGGTGCGGCAAACCGTAAATAAAAAGGATTTTCCCAGTTTGCTGCTGTCGCACAGAAAATACCGCTTTCGAGCATGCTGAAGCATCTGACGCCGCTGACAAGTTTCGTTTTCGGAAAAATCGGAGATTTTTCCGTCGGCAGAAAGCCCTTGGGAGGAAAAGAACATCAAATCGGCGGTCATGGATTCGATCATGTTTTCCGAATAGGGCCCTACGCAAACCAGCGCTTCGGGCACGAGCTTCCCGCCGGTGCAATATACGTCGATGCGCTTTTCACACAGCCGGGTCGCCGCCCGCAGACTGTTGGTGATCACGGTGATGTTTTGCTCATCGCGCAAGTAGTTGACCATACACAGCACCGTAGAGGAACCATCCAGAAAAATCGTGCTTCCCTCCGAGATCAGCGAAACCGCCTGTCGCGCAATCTGGTTTTTGACAGAGCTGCGGTCCTGTTCACGAATGATCAGCGGCACGTATTTGTTTTCCGTATCCATCAGCGTAACGCCGCCATAGCTGCGAATCACCAGTCCCAGATCCTCCATCTTTTTCAGATCTCTGCGAATGGTTACGT
>DBFXIC010000243.1:0-4995 GCA_048455095.1 Anaeromassilibacillus sp. | reverse complement strand
CACCGACCTCAATTCTGCATTGATGTGGCGATTCAAAGGCGCAAAAGCAAGCAGATCGGGCACAATCGACCTGAACTCCCATTTTCAATTGATCGTTGAAGCAACACAAAAAACCTTCCGAGTGGCACAGCTTTCTGCACCACCCAGAAGGTTCGTGTGTAGGGGATGGAAGAGCCTTCTTCTTTAGATCAAGGCAATTCCAGAGAACTTCCTGCTCCTACCGGCGTCTTTGGCGACGGTGGTTTTCCGGGGCTTACTTGGAGGCGGCGTAATCCGTCCAGATTTGCTGGTACTGCTTGAAGAATTCTTCACGGTCGATCTGGCGTCCCACATACAGGCTCCAAACTTCGCCAAGAGGCGTCTTAACCTCATCAGGCGTCCAAGGAGTCATGGTTTCATAAGCCTTGTTGGCCTTCATGTAATCGAACACCTGCTGACCAAGGACAGACAGCGTTTCCATCGTAGGCACGGTGTTGAGGGCGGGGATGTTGCCCATCTTTTCCTGGTGCCACTTCTGGGCTACATCGCTGGTGCACAGCCAGCTGAGGAACTTCTTGGCTTCTTCGACGTTTTCGCTGTCCTTATAGACGGCGGCATTGATGGTGGCGATTTGCAGGCGGTTTTTCTCGGCATCGTTGGAGATGGGCACCAGGCCCTGGACGACGTAATCCGCCAAGTCGGGATTGACGTTGAGGATGTTGGGAATCTCCCAGGAGCCTTCGTCGTCTATCATCGCGGCTTCCTCAAGGAAGAAGTTATTGCGGCCGGTCCACTTGTCAGTGGAGATATAGTCCTCGTTGCAGTACTGCAAAACGAGATCGTAGTAGTCCAGCATATCGTTGAGATCAGGATCATTCGCCAGGTCCATGTCCACGCCGCTCTTGAGCTGCTCGAAGTATTCCAGAGGATTTTCCTTGTTGGTAACCCAGATGGAACCAAGATGGTTGGTCAGGGAAAGGCTGGTTTCGGCATAATGCAGTTCAAAGGGCTGGATACCGGCAGCAACCAGGTCCTTGCACAGCTGCTCCAGCTCGTCGCGGGTTTCGGGAATCTTTTCCCAGCCAGCTTCCTTGAGCAGGCGCATGTTGTAGAGAATACCCCAGCCTTCCACATAGATGGGGAACACCTGAATGGTCTTGCCATCCAGAGAGCAGGCGGCCACCTGGTCCGGAGTCAGATCCTGAACGATGTCCATATCGGACAGGTCAGCCAGGTAGTCGTTCCACTGAACAATCTGCTCGCCGAAGCCGCAGCCGAAGATGTCGGGCACTTCGCCGGAAGCGAGCTTGGATTTGAGCAGATCCCAATATACCGAGGAGGAAGGAAACTCATACTCAATGGTGCCGATTTGCGGATTTTCAGCCTTGTAGGCCTCAATCAACTCATCAAAGTTGTCGGTCCACTGGCCCAACGCCAGCATGATGGACAGGTTCACGGAGCCGGGAGCCTTTTCTGCGCTGGCGACGGAGAACAACGACAGGAGCAGCGCCAGGGTCAGAGCCAGTGCTAATAGCTTTTTCATGTGATTTCCTCCTTAACGTAATGAGTTTTTTATTTCTGCAGCCCGCCTCAGCGTGCTGTTGAAACCATCAGCCCTTTACCGCTCCGGCAGACGCGCCCGCCAGCACCTGTTTCTGGGCAATGATAAAGAAGATAAACAATGGCAGTATGGACAGCGTCAGCGCGGCCAGTGCCACATCCCAAGCGAAGAAGGCCTCGTTAAAAAGCGCCTGCATGGAGATTTGAATGGTACGAAGCGAGTTTTTGGACAGGACCAGCTGCGTCATCAAATAATCGTTCCAGAACCACAGCGTATTGATGGTGGCTACGGTAAACACAGAACCCTTGATTTGCGGAAACACGATGCGCCAGAAGGTCGTCAGCGCGTTGCAACCATCAATGCGGGCTGCGCTTTCAATTTCCACGGGAATCGACTTCACCGCCCCCGCTACGATGAACGTGCTCAACGAAACTGTCATTGCCCAGAAACAAATGCTAATACCCACCAGGCTATTGCTCAGTCCCAGGTTCTTGGTCAGGCGTGCGAAGGGAATCATCAGCGCCTGGAAGGGAATGGACATGAAGGCGATGAACACAAAGAAGCAGATACGGGTAAAGCGATTGGTATGGCGCGTAATCCAGTAGCCGGTCATGCTGCACAGAACCACGCCGCCAAAGTTGGACAACACGGTGATGATCGCGGTATTCTTCAGCGAGTTGCCAAAATTCAGTCGATCCCAGGCGCTGAGGTAGTTGTCAAAGGTGAAATTTTCACCTGGCAGAGAGAAAATGTCGCGGGCAATATCGGCGTAGGGTTTGAAGGAATTGGTCACAATGATGTAAAAAGGCACTAACACAACGCACAGACACGCGAGCAGGACCGCTGCGCGAATCGCAATTCCCAGACGCCTGCGGGCTCCGAGCTTCATTTTCATTATTGGGTTACCTCCTTGCGAGACGTGATCGCTACCTGGCAGATGCTGATCAGGGCGATGATGAGCACCAGCACGAACGCCTTGGCAGAACCATAGCCCAGCTGGTTGGAGCTGAACGCCGTCTGATACACGTTCATGGTTACCGCTTCAGACATCCGGAAGGGGTTGCCGTTGGTCAGAGAGATGTTCAAGTCATACATGCGCAGACAGTTGACGATGCTCAAAAACAGGCACTGGGTGACAGAGGGCATGATCAACGGCAGCACAATGCGCAACAGCACATGATGGGGACGCGCACCGTCCACGCGGGCCGCTTCGAGATAATCGTCCGAGATGGAAGTCAAACCCGCCAGATAGATGATCATCATGTAACCCGCCTGGCTCCAGGTCATAACGATAACCAGCGCCCAAAAAGAGGACTCGCCCGTAGCAAACCACGTCTGCGAGAACCATTCCACCCCCAGCAGCTCGCCCAGCACGGGAAAGAGGTTCTGGAAAATGAAGCGCCACACGAAACCAAGAATCACGCCGCCCACAATTTTGGGCATGTAAAATCCGGCGCGCATGAAGTTGCGAAACGGAACATCCTTGGATAGGCCGTAGGCCCAGAAAAAGCCGATGAGATTGGTGAAAATGGTTACGAAAAACGTAAATTTCAGCGTAAACCACATGGAGGTCCAGTATTTCGCGTCGTTAAACACCTTCACATAGTTGGAAATCCCCATGAAATCATAAGAGGACTTGATGCCATCCCAGTTGGTAAAGGAATACCATATCTGCTGAAAAAACGGCGTCAGGCACAGCGCTACGAACAATACCAGCGCAGGAAGCATGAAGATCGCGTAATCACCCAGCTCACAGAGCCTGCGTTTCTGCTTTTGAGTTATCCGCATGACAGTTCCTCATTTCTTCTATTGATGTAAGTTGAATGCAACAGGCGTCCGCTCTGTTTACGGATGTCCGGGCGCACTGTCTTTTACCTTTGTACTGCGTTTATTATACCTTTTTGTATTTTTGTAAGGAACGAACAAATTTGACCTGAAAGGGGGAGAGTTTTGACCCGTCGCCCGTTTCCAGGCATTCTGGATACATCTGTGCTATAATAACGGTAGCCTAGGTATCCGCATCGAGCCATTCATCACCGAAGCGGGAGGGAAGCCGAAGATGTTTCGAAAAAGCAGGCCGTTTCACAGCATACGTTTCAAGGTCCTGTTGATCTTTGTGCTTGTGACCACCATAACGCTGTCCTCCTGCTTTTTCTTTTTCCAGCAGTATACCTATCAAATGGCTACGGAACGCTATGAGGACCAGCTAACGCCTTTGCGCAACGCATTGAGCAACAACATTCAGACCTATATCGGCACCTGCGTTCAGGCAGCCCGCGGTATCTATTATAACAACTCCACCGTGCTTTTGTTTACCGATCCTTCTTCGGATTTTTCCAACGCTGAAACCGCCGATTCCAGGGCGTTGTTTTCCTTTCTGCTCAGCATTTATGCCTCCCTGCCCAGCAGCCTCCAAATTCATTTGTCCGCCTATAAAATGGAGCGTTCCTTCCTTATCACCACACATGACATGACCCGCTATGTGGAGATGCGGCCGGGTATCAGTTTCTCTTCGGAATACCCCGACCGCGTTCCCAGCGATATCAACCGTTCTATCTGGGTGGAGCAGAGCCATCCCATTCACACCTACGGACATTTCCTCTCCCCTTACGCCCGCACAGACGAATATGTATTTACCGTGCATGTGCCCATCTACCTGCTCCCTGATTATACCAACGTAATCGCCATGATTTCCGTGGATATTGAAACCAGCTATATCGCCAAAAACTGCAGCTATATCAACGATATGGGCGCTGATGTATATATTGCCGACCAGAAGGGCGATTTGATCTACGCAGATGATGAACGCCTCATCGGCCAACCGCTAAGCAATGTACCCGGCTTTGAACAGCAAATGGGGGAGGGAGAAACCTGGCGGCAGAAAGACGCGCTCATCACCCGCAACACGATTGATACCTCCTATTGCCAGTGGAGAATCTATACCATTACCCCCATGAGCCGCATCACACATGATTTTACCGCTATCCAAACGTCGCTGATGCTGATTTTCCTTGCCTGCCAGATGGTGCTGGCCATTATTCTTCTGCTGGTGATGATGCGCTATACCAAGCCTTTGAATCAGATCGCTGTGTTCATGCACGTCAACTTTTACAAGAAGAACTACAATCTCAAGGCGCGTCTGGCTGACCACATACATTACCGGCCCAAGGATGAAATCAGTCTGCTGGTGGAGAACATCGACTCCATGCTCGATACGGTAAACCGCTTTGTGGTCAGGCTAAACTTTTGCTGGCTCGCCGCATGGCTGATCTGCGCACCCTGCAAGCGCAGATCAACCCTCATTTCATCTACAATACCCTGCAATCCATTGCAAGCAAAACGCTGGAGAAGGGGGACCACGAATCCTACGATTACATTGCATCCTTTGGCCAGCTGCTGCAATACGCCATGGACGTGGATGAGAGCCTGGTTACGCTTTCAAAGGAGATCGAGCA
>DBFXIC010000242.1:0-7386 GCA_048455095.1 Anaeromassilibacillus sp. | reverse complement strand
GATCTCCTGAGCAAACTCGGTACCCATAAAGTTGAGCTTTTTGCCCGGATGGGCCATCATGTACGAGAGGAAGGTGCGCACACCGGCGAATTTCTGGTCACGCTCGCCCGGCATCTTATTGAACAGGGAACATTTGCCGTGAACCACCTCGTCGTGGGAGATGGGCAGGACAAAGTTCTCGGAAAATGCATAGAAGAAAGAAAAGGTAATATTGTCGTGGTTGAATTTGCGGTAGATCGGATCGAGGGAGATATAGTGGAGCATGTCGTTCATCCAGCCCATGTTCCACTTGTAGTTGAAGCCAAGCCCGCCGCAGAAGGTAGGCTTGCTCACCATGGGCCAGGATGTGGATTCCTCCGCGATCATCATGACCTCCGGGAACAGCTCGAAAATGGTTTCGTTCAGCTTCTGCAGGAACGCGACCGCCTCCAGATTCTCCTTGCCGCCGTTCTTGTTGGGGACCCACTCGCCCTCCTTGCGACTGTAGTCGAGATACAACATGGAAGCCACCGCATCCACACGGATGCCATCGATATGATACTTCTCCAGCCAGAACACCGCGCTGGAAATCAGGAAGCTGACGACCTCGTTGCGGCCGTAGTCGAACACCAATGTGCCCCAATCCTTGTGCTCGCCCTTGCGCCAATCCGCATATTCATAACACGGCGTACCGTCAAAACGCGCCAAGCCCGCTTCATCCTTGGGGAAATGCGCGGGAACCCAGTCCACAATGACGCCGATACCCGCCTCATGAAATTTCTCCACAAAGCTCATAAAATCCTTTGGCTCACCATAGCGCGAAGTTGGTGCAAAATAGCCCATCACCTGGTAGCCCCAGGAGCCGTCAAACGGATACTCCGTGATCGGCATCAGCTCAATGTGGGTATATCCCATCTCTTTGAGATAGGGGATCAGCTCGTCTGCAAGCTTGTCATACGAAAACACATTCCCATCCGCATATCTGCGCCACGACCCCATGTGCATCTCATAGATATTCACGGGCTGGCTATAATGCGGCTTCTCTTTTTTGTGTGCATACCACGCCTGATCGTTCCAATTAAAACCTTCAATGTCATAATAACGGGAAGCATGCCCAATCCCCGCCTCAAAATGGAAAGCATACGGGTCACTTTTCATGACTTTTTTGCCATCTTTTCCTGTAATACTGAATTTATAGATTTCATACATGGGGAGCACAAACGGCAGATAACATTCCCACACACCGTCACTGATTTTTTCCATCGGATTTTTGGCAGCGTCCCACTCATTAAAAGGGCCGACCAAAGAAACCGCCTGCGCATTGGGCGCCCACACCCGGCAGGTCATCCCCTCTTTCCCATCTACAGTGGTTTTGTGTAAGCCCATATACTCATAGGCTTTCACATTGGTTCCTTCATGAAATAGATAAAGCGGAAAATTATTTTCTTCCGTTTTTTTCACATCTGGCATTTGAACCGCTCCCCCCTGGTAACATTTTCTTTAGATTTATCATATCACAA
Source organism: Anaeromassilibacillus sp. (assembly GCA_048455095.1). Lineage (GTDB taxonomy): Bacteria > Bacillota > Clostridia > Oscillospirales > Acutalibacteraceae > Anaeromassilibacillus. The sequence continues at coordinate 5,887 of DBFXIC010000242.1, read as the reverse complement.
ATTGACGAAATAGCAAGTGTTTTTGGGCGTTTAATTGGAGATTTTACGGATATAGATAAAATTTTTTGGTCACTTTGTTATAAAACGCCCAAGTTTTTCCGGGTAATGGCTGGTTTTCCAAAAATCAGTATAGCATACAGGGCTTGTCATATTTTGTGTCTTCTCCTCCCGCCGCCTTTTAGGCACGGAAAATCCGAGAAAGTCTGCGTTAGAAAAATGGTTAACCAACCCTTTCTTTGCATTTTGTACAATTTCTAAATGGTGTATTTCCATGTCAAATGATCCATTTGAGACCACAATGGACTGCGGACTTTACATTCACTGTAAACATGTACATTATAAAAATCCTCCCACCGCAGTACGCCATTCGTATGCGGAAGGAGGATTGAGGAAAAGGTCTCACAAAAGACCTGATGTTTTTAAACGCACCTGCCAGAAAGCAGAAAAGGTCCCCTGCCCGCCATTACAATGGCAGACAGGGGACCCGGCTTTCTGATTTTAACCGCAGATCAAATTATTCGTGATCCACCTTGTACATATGCTTGATGAGGTCAAGCACCTTGTTGCTGTAACCCCATTCGTTGTCGTACCAGGAAATCAGCTTAACGAAGTGATCGTTCAGCATGATGCCGGCCTTCTCGTCGAAGATGGAGGTGTGCGGATCGCCCAGGAAGTCGGAAGAAACGACAGCCTCATCGGTATATGCGAGGATGCCCTTCAATTCGCCTTCAGAAGCTTCCTTGACAGCCTTGCAGATCTCTTCGTAAGTGGTCTTGGTGGCCAGGCTTACGGTGAGGTCAACAACGGAAACGTCCAGGGTCGGAACACGCATGGACATACCGGTCAGCTTGCCCTTAACGGACGGGATAACCAATGCGCAAGCCTTGGCAGCGCCCGTGGAAGACGGGATGATGTTGCCGGCAGCAGCACGGCCGCCGCGCCAATCCTTCATGGACGGGCCGTCAACGGTCTTCTGGGTAGCGGTGGTGGAGTGAACCGTCGTCATGAGGCCTTCCACAATGCCGAACTTGTCGTTGATAACCTTGGTCAACGGAGCCAAGCAGTTCGTGGTGCAGGAAGCGTTGGAAACAACCGTCATGTCCTTGGTGTAGGTATCGAGGTTAACACCGCAAACAAACGTCGGGGTTTCCTTATCCTTTGCAGGAGCGGAGATAACAACCTTCTTTGCGCCGGCCTGAATGTGAGCAGAAGCCTTCTCGGTGGTGCAGAACACGCCGGTGGACTCTACAACGAATTCAGCCTCGACAGCGCCCCACGGAATCTGAGCAGGATCCTTCTCAGCGAAAACGCTGATCTCCTTGCCATTGACAACGAGCTTGCCGTTCTCAGCCTTCACGCAACCATCGAAATGACCATGCATGGTGTCGTATTTCACCATGTAAACCATGTAGTCGAGGTCGATGAACGGATCATTGATGCCAACGATCTCAAAGGTCTCCGGCTGCGCAACAGCGGCACGGAATACCAGGCGGCCAATGCGGCCAAAGCCATTAATGCCAACTTTAATAGACATAAAACTTGTACCTCCTGAATTTTATAGTGATCTATCCTTCTATTATTTTATAGCATTTGGAACGATAATACAAGACTTCGATATAAATTTAACTTACATTTTTTCAATAAATTTAGAAAAAAGGTTATTCGTGCATTTCTGCTCCCGCTGCAGCACCCTGTACGCTCACCGGCAGCTTGCGCGCTTCAAACAGGAACGACAGAATGTAGCATGCCATACACAGATTTACCAAATGCAATCCTGCAGGGAACAAGCCGGGGACGGTTCTGCCCATCGCCGCCATCAATAAAGTGGGAATCGACGTTAGGAAGGCCATCAGCACGGCTGGCAAACCGGCCGCATAGATCATACGCCCACTCTTGGCATTCTCTATTCCAACAAACAGCTTGGACTGGGCGAAAAGGAACAAGAGGAGCAAAACGACAGAAAACATGTCGTATACATTCTCCGATACATTCACCACCGCTGTATACGAGATAAACAGCAGGACCAGCAAAACACAGCCCCAGACAGATGGCAAAAGCGCTACCAAGGGATGCATCCCCAGTGGGTTCGTGCCCGTGGCAAAGCCGTAGGCCGCAAGAAAAATGGCGACCGCTGCCGCAATGCCAATAATTGACATTGCAAGACCGATCACAGCAGCCGGTGTTGTGTTCTCCATCTTTTTGGAGACTTCCGACAGCTGTGCGCTATACGTAAAGATATTGCCGATGGAATCGAATAAAAGCAGGGCGCCCGTCAAACCCGATAGAACGGCGGTTGGAATGCTGCGCAAAGGGGCATAACCGATGGGCATCCGTTTGCTCCCCATGCTGGCCACCGCGATCGCGGCAAAAGCAGCCAGCAGCACAACAGCCAAAATCGTTGTGGTCAGCGCGCCCCCCGTCAAAAATCCGGTATCCTCTTCCATTAAAACAAAGAGCTGATAAAGGCGCATAGGCAGCGCCACGATCAGGGCGGCAAAGAAAACCGTCCAGGCATGTTTCATAGACATATGAAAATTCCCTTCTTTAACATAGAATCATACGATACTGTGTTCTATTTTACACAATGGTCATAGTCTTAATTTTCTTATTTATCATTATTATAAAATGTTGCCGGAAGAACACAAAAAGCCGCCGCACTGCGCATCTGTGAAACCTCCCCAGCTGTTCATCAAGCGGGACGCCTGAAAAACAGGGGATGCGGTCCACCGCGCAATACGGCAGCTGATTATAATAAAGTCATGGATGGGGATGCAATAAAATATTACCCGCGCTGGTCAATCGGTACGTACCGCTCTTCATGGGTCAACGAGCGATATGCAGGACGCATGATGCGGCCGCAGGTTTCCATCTCCTCGATCCGGTGCGCACACCAGCCCGCGATGCGGGAAACGGCGAACAGCGGTGTGTACAGGTCGCTTGGAATGCCCAGCATCTCATACACCAGTCCGGAATAAAAATCCACATTGGCGGAGATCACCTTGCGGTCGTTTTTCACCTTGGCAAACACATCCGGCGAGAGCTTTTCCACGCGCTCAAACAGATCAAATTTGTCGATTAGCCCGCGTTCTTCCGCCATCTTGCGCGCATTTCTTTTGAGGATGACCGCGCGCGGGTCGGACAGGGTATAGACCGCGTGCCCCATACCGTAGATCAAGCCGGAGCGGTCGCCAGCCTCTTTGCGGACAATCTTCTCCAGGTAGCTCTCCACTTCGTCGTCGCTCTCCCAGTTCTCCACGTGCTCCATCAGGTCATTCATCATCATCATTACGCGATGATTCGCACCGCCGTGGCGCGGGCCCTTCAGGGAACCGATCGCCGCAGAAATTGAGGAGTAGATATCCGTCCCCGTGGAGGACAGGACACGCGTTGTAAAGGTGGAGTTGTTGCCGCCGCCGTGCTCCGCGTGCAAAATCATGCACAGATCGAGCAGCTTCGCCTCTTCATCCGTGAATACACGGTCAGGACGAATGGCATTGAGGATCGCCTCCGCCGTGGAATGGTTTGGATCCAGCGGGTGAAAAAACATGCTCTGCTTGTCAAAATGGCGACGCTTTACCTGATAGGCATATGTCATGATCGTGGGCAGGCGCGCGATCAGCTGGATCGCCTGTCTCATGTTGTTCTCCAGGGATGGATCGTCCGGATTGTCGTCGTACGAATACAGCGCCAGCACTGAACGCCCCAACTTGTTCATGATATTTCGCGAAGGCGCCTTGATGATCATGTCCTCCGCAAAGTACTCCGGCAGTTCGCGGCAGCTGTTGATCAGCTTCGAAAACCCTTCCAGCTGTGAACGGGTCGGCTGTTTGCCAAAGAGAAGCAGCCAGGCCACCTCTTCAAATCCAAAGCGGTTTTCCCGGTGGCACCCCTCCACGATGTCCTCTACGTTGATCCCGCGGTATGTTAACCGGCCCTTGTCCGGGATGCGTTCCGCATCGTCGATCAGATAACCGTGGACATTACAAATTAAGGTCAAGCCGGCCATCACGCCTGTTCCATCCGGATTTCGCAGGCCACGCTTTACCTGATAAAGGTCAAATTTCTCCGGCGGAATTTGATTGTTTGCACGGAATTCCTCACAAAGCGTGTGGAATCCCATATTCTTTCCATCTTGCTGCATATCTTCCATGAAGCGATTCACTCCGTTCTCAATTTCATCAGGCGAAACCAAACTGCTCCGCCCGCTCCCTTTTACGCAACGATTTTATTTTATAGGATTGCTGTGCTAAAGTCAATCATCGAACGGGAGACAAAGCGCTGGAATATGCAGTAAAAATTGTCTATTATTTCATTTTTTGTTCTGAATCCGATATATTTGCGCGAATTTCGCCGATCGTATGCATAATTCCAATCCCTGCCATGTAAAAATGAAGCAGCCATACAAATGCGGACAAGGGCATGTTTGCGGAGGTGTAAAAATGAAAGGTACTAAGATTTTATGTCTGCTGCTTTTTTTAGCGATGTTGTGTATCCCCTTTTTGGCAATTGGGACAAAGATGCCGGAGGCGCTTCCCGATGCGCCGAAGGTGATTGACTCCGGACCGGCGGCACAGGTGGATGACGCTTCCTTCCGAATCCGGGATCAATCCACCAATCAGATTTTAACCGTCGGAGACAAAGATTTTCTTTATGGGGCAATCGTCACGGAGATGTCACCCTCTGCGGAACCGGAGGCGCTCAAGGCACAGGCGGTGGCGGCTTACACCTATTACAGCCGTCAGCGTGCACAGGCTCATGCCAAAAATGCCGACAGCGATTTCTCTGCCGATACGCAAAATTGGAAGGTTTATGTTTCTAAGGAACAGATGCAGGAACGCTGGGGGGACTCATTCCAGACATACTATGATAAGCTCTCAGACGTGGTGGACAGCGTTGCGGGACAGACCCTACAGAGCAACGGCGAACTGGCAGAAGCCACCTATTTTGCCATCTCCTCTGGAAAGACCGAGAGCTCTGAGGACGTATGGGGCGGGAAACTGGATTATTTAGTTCCGGTCGCCAGTCCTGGCGATATGCTGGCAGGCGGTTATCAGACCACGGTTTCCCTGAGCACGGAGGAATTCCGTACCGCAGCACAGAAAGCCGCGCCCAACGCGGATTTTTCCGGTGATCCGTCCGCCTGGGTGGGCGCCTATGAACGCACCGCATCCGGTTCCGTCAAGACCGTCGCCATCGGCGGGCAGGCAATCACAGGGGACGAGGCCCGCTCCGCGTTCAGCCTGCGCTCCGCAAATTTCACCGTCGCATATGCGGGCGGCATCTTCACCTTTACCGTTCGGGGATATGGACACGGGGTCGGCATGAGCCAGACCGGCGCGCAGTTCATGGCCCAGCAGGGTGCTGACTATCGAGAGATCCTCTCGTGGTATTACCCGAATACTACGTTAGTTTCCGTATAATCAGCCATATTTTTTACAATCAGTATATAAAAAGAGGTTTTATGCTAGAATCCTGTCCAATAAAATTTGCACATCCTACACATAGAAACGGCCAGTCAACAAAAGCCAGCATTCTTTATAGCCCTTTTCAGGCTGGTAAAGGATGTTGGCTTTACATATAAATCTCATATTGCATGAGAGCGATTGCAGACGCCCTCCCTACTGGCCGCTTTAAAATCCAATCTGGGATTCCATTAAAGCGACCCACTCAAATATCGAATCAAAACAAATATGACCTCTATCATACAAGTCAATAGCATCAAAACGGCCAAGATGAAATTCCTATCTCGCCACCGAGCAGTTGTGGTTTCCTCCTCCTCCTTTTCCGCGCGCAAAAAAAACCAATACATCGCACCCGAAAACGTCCCGGAAATTGCACAGAGCGACAGATATAAATGCCATCTCGGGGTAGTAATGGTCGTAAGCAT
>DBFXIC010000241.1:0-9909 GCA_048455095.1 Anaeromassilibacillus sp. | reverse complement strand
GAAAAGGACTCACGCATTGTTTTGCGTGAGCCCTTTCAATGGCGGAGAGTTAGGGATTTGAACCCTAGTTACGCTATCAACGTAAACACGATTTCCAGTCGTGCGCCTTCGACCACTCAGCCAACTCTCCATGGTCGTTTTGTTGCATCATCCGCAACGTAAAATATTATATCTGTTTTCTGGGAAAGTGTCAAGAAGTTTTTCTTCATCTCGCAGATAAAAATGGTTTCCTCTTTTTAAACGATAAATAGAACGCTGCTGGCTTCGATTTTAAAATGGATTGCGCCGTGCGGTTCATCCATGCATGTTCGATGCTGTCAATGAAAAAGGACCCATATTCAATGAGGCAAGCGCTGCACAAAACGGGTTGATTTGTCAGATTCATGAACGGATCGACAATGTCTTTTGCCAAAATGTCATTGACTGGTTGTCAATCGTTTGCCGTCCTTCTCAAACAGATGGTATAATAAAATAAACATGCGTAATATAGCGATTCCATCCGCGGCGGGGAGGAAGAAGGAAAGCGCCATGCAATTCCATGAAATGCTTAACGACTATCTGCGGCGGCTGAATGTTACCGCCCTGGAACTGGCGGCAGCTTCCGAGCTTTCGCCCGCCGTGATCAGCCGCTATCGCAGCGCAGAGCGAACGCCCGCTCCCGACAGCGAGGCTCTGACGCGCCTTGCGAAAGGGATTGCGTCGCTGTCGGGACAAAAAGGGGATGCCGCGCTGTCGCAGGAAAGCGTGCTTGGGGGCTTTCGCAAGGCGCTGGGATATGAGGAATACGGTCAAACCCGGCTGGCGGCAAATTTCGACCTGCTCGTCAACGTGCTCCACCTTCGGTCTGGCGAAATGGCGCGGGCACTGAGCTTTGACCCCTCCTATCTGTCGCGCATCCGCACGGGGAAGCGCACGCCGGCAAACCCCGCCGCATTTGCCCGGGCGGTAGGCAACTACACGGCGCGGCGGTGCAGGAGCGCGACCGAACGCGCCGATTTGGCCGCGCTGCTGGGCCAGAAGCCGGAGGCTCTGGCGGATGACGCCTCATGCTCCGCCGCTCTGGCAAGGTGGTTGCTAAGCGGCGAAGCGGGCCAGCCCGACTGCACCTTTTCCTTTCTGGAAAAGCTGGATGAGTTCGACCTCAACGACTACATACGCGCCGTTCGCTTCGATCAAATGAAGGTCCCTACCGTGCCGTTTCAGTTGCCGTCGTTCAAAATGCATTACGGGCTGGAGAATTTTCGTCAGGCGCTTCTGGACTTTCTCAAAAGCACCGCGCTTTCCCGCTCGCGGGACCCCGTGTTCATGTGTAGCGATATGCCCATGGAAGAGCTGGCGCGAGACATGGATTTTTCAAAAAAGTGGATGCTGGGGCTAGCTGCTATTTTAAAAAAGGGTTTGCACCTGGACATGGTTCACGACTTGAACCGCCCCTACGAGGAAATGATGCTGGGGCTGGAAAGCTGGATTCCCCTGTACATGACGGGCCAGATTTCCCCATGGTATCTGCGCGGCAGGCACAACGGTGTATATGGCCATCTGCTGTTCTGTTCCGGCGCCGCGGCAGTGGAAGGCGAATGTATCTCCGGAGATTTTGCGCACGGACGATTCCTCTTTTCACAGGCGAAAAGCGATCTGCCCTATTACAGAAGGCGGGCGGACGCCATCTTGCAAACGGCACAGCCGCTGATGGATATCTACCGCGACGCCTCCGAGGGTACGTATAGCTCGTTTCTGTTCGCAGACGCGCGCGAAACCGGAGAATACCGCGCGGTGCTGACCGCGCTTCCCCCCCATACGCTGTCGGAAGAATGCCTTACGCGCATTTTGGAGAAAAACAGCGTGCTCCCCTCCGAGGGGGAGAACATACGCCGCGCGTTCGAGAGAAGCCGCGCGCTCGTTGCGTCGCTCCTGCAAAACGGCGTGTACGAGGAGGAGTTTCCGGTACTCTCGCCGGCGGCGTTCGAGGCCGAACCGCCTTCGCTCGTCCTGTCGGGATTGTTTTGCGGCGCGGAGCTTCGCTACGATGCGGCAGACTATCAGGAGCATTTGCGTCTGACGCGCGCGTTTGCGGCAGCCACTCCAGGCTACACGGCCCGGGAAGTCGGACGCAGCGCGTTTCACAACCTACAGATTTTTATCCGCAAGGGAAAATGGGTGGGCGTATCCAAGTGCAAAGCGCCCGCGATTCATTTTGTTATCCGCCATCCCAGGCTGTGCGCGGCGCTTGAGAACATGGTCTTTCTTGTGGACGAGCGCACGGAAGCGTGAGTACGAGAAGAAGATGGCGGCTCGGGCAACATGGTCATCATCCGCTGCATGCCAAACGGGCGCGAACGGCAGGAGAGCCCTTATCAGAATAAAAGGAGGACTGATTATGAGACGAATGCTGGGAATTATCATGGCGCTGCTGCTCTTTGCCGCGCCGGCTGTCGCGCAGAACGCGACGGTAGAGGGGGATTGGGAATTGATCGCCATCGTGATCGAGGGCGTCACATACGAGAATCTGGCGCAACAGGGCATGCTCGTGACAATGCGCCTGGAAGCGGATGGAACGGGCGTGCAGACGGTCAACGACGAAGAATATCCTTGCACATGGACAGAAGCGGACGGAGCGATCCTGATTGACGACGGCAACGGTTCCATGTCGTATATCCTGCAATCGGACGGGACGCTGGCGGGAGAGGATCAGGTCGGCGACAGCATGATCTTTGCGCGAGCCGCGGCGGCGGATTCCGCCGCGGGCGCATGGGAGCTGACCGGCGCTGAAGCCGATGGTATCATCATTACCGATATCTCCACGCTAAACGTTGAATTGCGTCTGCTGCTCGACGCAGACGGCACGGGCATGCTGACCTCCAGCGAGGGAGAGGGCGTCTGCACCTGGACGCAAAGCGGCTCGGCCGTTGCGGTTGCGGTGGAGGACGGCGAGTCCATCTCTTTTACCCTGCAACCGGACGGCACCCTCACATGGATTATTGACGACGTGACGCTCATTTTGAACCGGACGGACGCAGCCGCGATAGCGCCCGAAGCCTCGGAAAGCGCCGAGGTGGTATCGGAATACGGCTTTCGCGTGCAGCTTCCCGAGGGTTGGATCACCGTCGACAGCGAATTTGTGACGCAGATCGTAGAAAGCGTCGGCGAGGAAATTGCCTCGGCAAACGGCTTTGACCAGAGCCTGCTGGATCAGCTGGCCGCAGCCAGTACAAGCCTGTACTATGCGCCCGACATGAGCGCCAATTTCAACGTCGTCCGCGAGCCCGCGGGCGATGTGACGATGGACAATTTTGCCTTGCTGGAGTCCCATTATCAGGAAATGCTCAGCAGTCAGGGAATCACGGATTTTGAACTCGGCGGACCGGTCGATATCAACGGGAAGACCTACTATGTCGGCACCTTTACCGCGCAGGCCGGCCTGGAACAAATGCAGTATTTCTGCGTGGCGAACGGCTACATCTATACCCTTACGCTGACCAACGTATCCGACGGCGACGCCGAGCAGATCATGGGAAGCTTTGAGCTTTTGTAAGCGCCGCCCGGGTTTGCGGGAGGCGAGAGGCTCCCGCGGAGCCGTCCAATGCAACAGACACACGGAAAGAAGGCGGCCTATGGCTCGCTTGCTGGAACGCCTGACGGCGATTTTGCTCGGCGGTTGTCTCTTGGCCCCGGCTGCGGTCTCGGCGGACACCGGGCGCAGTCCGCGGATTCTCCTCATGTGCTGCTATCAACAGGAGGGCTGGGGCGAGAGATCGTCGGCCACCTTTCTGGACGCGGAAGGCTGCATCTGGCGGTATGAAAGCGCGGCGCCCCTTCCGGACACGGATGAAGAACGGCTTGCGTTTCTTATGGGAACAGATTCCGTTGTTCATGTGGGACAACTGGATTTTTGGCGCATGCTCGAGCTGCTTAGTCTCATCGAGGCGGCGCAGCCGTGGCCGCTGGAACCGCAGCCCGCAGGAGCGGCCGACTTTGGCCTATACACCTACAGCGCCGTGCGTTACGGCGCGGATGGAAGCGCGGAAGTGATCCCGCTGGCCGTATCGGGTGACTGGACGGCGGAAAATCTGGAGCCAAACGCGTATGCATTGTATGTCGCGCTGTTCGATGAAATCATGGTTCATGAGACGGCGGCTTTCACATGGCTCCAACCCATGAACATTCCCCATGAGCCGTTGGCGGCGTTCTGCGGCTTGGATGAAACCCTGTTCGAAGGAGCGATACTCACCGTCTCCTATTGCGATCCCCAGGCCGGCGAACGCGAGCATACGCTCGGCAAGGACGAAATGCGGGAGAAGCTGGATTGGCTTGCCGGTCTGGTCGTGACCTGCAAGCAAAACGCGCTGCCCCCTGCGGGGCATACCTGCGTATACACGCTGTATTCTCCGCAGGGAGAACGGCTTGCGGCCTTCGCCTTCTTCCATGATCTCCTGGTGACCGACGACGGCATGTACGCCGTGGAATCGGGCAATTTCCAAACGTGATGAGGACTTGCTCCGCTTGTATCCCGTAAAGCGGCCGGTTGAACCGTCCGCTTCCCATTCGACGACCGAAGGAGAATGACAATGAAAAAAACGATCAGCATGCTGCTTCTTCTCATCCTCACGCTGTCGGTCTGCTGCGCCTACGCTGAGGACGGCGACGCGCAAATCGCCGCCCATTCCGTTGCAGCGATCCAGCAGCGGGGAACGCTGCGCGTGGCGCTTCAGTCCGGAAACAGCAAGATGAGCTATCGGGTGCCCGAAGGAATCGAAGAATACGCCGACCGCGCAGGGCAGCCCTCCGGCTATGTGCCCTTTCTCTGTCGGCAGCTTGCCGAAGATCTGGGCGTAACGCTGGAATTCGTGTTCTACGATCTGACGGAGCAGCAGATTGCAGCTGCCGAAAACAACGAGGCGGACATCTCCGCCAACGTATGGAGCATCACCGAGGAACGCCTCGAACGCTTCACCATGACCGATAACATTCTCGTCACGGGGATTGAAGGGGACGAAGTCTTTCTTCGCGCTGATCCGCAACGCCCCGGCAGCCCGCTGATCGACAGCGAGGAAGCGCTGGCCGAAGCGCGCATTGCCGCAGTAAAATCAACGGTCCAGGTGGACAATACCCGACTCCAGTATCCCGAAGCGGATGTCATCGCCTATGCCGACAACGACGCCGCGCTGGACGCGCTGCTGTCCGGCGAGGTAGACGCCGCAGTGTTTACGACGTTCGACAAGGCGTTTGCCGACATCCTCGTCCAAGCCATCATCGACCGGCAGATCTGTCAATGCGATTATGAAATCGTCAACCCCGAAATCAAGGGCGTCGGCTTTATTCTCATGAAGGGAAACGACGATCTGTGCGACTATATCAACGGGCAGCTGACCCAGTACAGGAACAGCGGCTTACTGCAGGAACTGAACGACCTAAGCGAGAGTGAAGCAAAGGCAATGGGCATTATCTGAGGCATTATGGCACCACAGGGGGAGCATGACCGTACGGCCTTTTCTTCTAAACTGCCCCCGGATCATTGGTTTTCGCGTCCGGCTTCAGGGATGCGGCTCAAAGCACCGTTGATTTTGCCTTGACGGATTCTCATTTCCGTTGCTTGGAAAATGCTCCGTCCAGCAGGTGTTAACCATCCTGTTTTTCTAGTATCCTGTCCAGCCGTGCGCGGGAACAAACGCGCGGCGGATTTTGTCCCGCACGAATATGAAAAAGCGGGCGAAGGGATTCTTCTGCAAAAGCCATCGAGGAAGAAAAAAGCGGGATCGCCGTAATCGACAACCCCGTTTTGGTTTGGTGGAGCTAAGGGGATTCGAACCCCTGGCCTCTACAATGCGAATGTAGCGCGCTACCAACTGTGCTATAGCCCCATGCACCGTTGACCGGACTCACTCCGTTCAGCCAACGTACGGTATTATACCAAAGTGGATATAAAAAATCAATACCTTAAGACGATTTTTTTGCCATTACGGAATCCGTGACAGTTTGGAAAGGGAGTGGGGGAATGGAAGCAAAAAGCGTCCTTTCAGGCAGGAAATGAGCTTGCCAGGCTGGAATATAAAAGCACGCCCCTAACAAAGAGAAAAATCAGAGGAGGGATTAGGAGATGAAAGTAGTCATCGTGGGCGGCGTCGCCGGCGGTGCAAGCGCTGCGGCGCGCATCCGGAGGCTGGATGAAGCAGCCCAGATCATTGTGTTTGAGCGGTCCGGATACGTATCCTATGCCAATTGCGGATTGCCGTATTATATCGGCGGCGTGATTGAGGATCGAAGCCTGCTTACATTGCAAACGCCGGAGAGCTTCAATCATCGCTTCGGCATTGATGTGCGCGTTCATCATGAGGTCACTGCGATTCATCGGGATCGCAAGGCTGTGACGGTTCGGAATCTGGAAACCGGGGCGGAATTTGAGGAGGCATACGACAAGCTGGTGCTCTCTCCGGGAGCGCGTCCCATCCGGCCGCCCATGCCCGGCTTGGACGCCAAGCGCCTGTTCACGCTGCGCACGGTAGAGGATACGCTGCAAATCCGTGACTTTGTGGAAAAGGAAAAGCCGCGCCGCGCCGTGCTGGCGGGCGGTGGCTTCATCGGCCTTGAGCTGGCGGAAAACCTTTGTGAAATGGGCGTTGAGGTGACGATCGTGCAGCTGCTGGACCAGCTGCTCACGCCGCTTGATAAGGATATGGCTTCCTTTGTCCACGCGCGCTTCCGCGCCAAGGGCGTTCATCTGATGCTGAAAACGGCCGTAAGCGGCTTTGAGGAACGCGAAGGCTGCATTTTGACGCACGTGGATGGGGGAGAGCCGCTTTGCTCGGAAATGGCCATTTTGGCCATCGGCGTGTCGCCGGATTCCGGGCTGGCACGCGAAGCCGGCCTGGAGCTGGGGGCTCGCGGAGCCATCGCCGTGGACGAGCACATGCGCACCTCAGACCCTGATATCTATGCCGTGGGCGATGCCGTACAGGTGAAAAACGCCGTGACCGGTTCGCTTGGGTTGGTATCACTGGCCGGACCGGCCAACAAACAGGGGCGTATTGCCGCCGACCATCTCTGCGGGCTGAACAGCGCGTATCGCGGAGCCTATGCCTCGTCCGTCATCAAAGTGTTTGACATGACGGCCGCTGCAACCGGTATCAATGAGCATACGGCAAAGGAGGCAGGCCTTTCCTACGAAAAGATCATCCTGTCCCCTGCAAATCATGCGTCCTATTATCCGGGCGGGCGCGCGATGACCATCAAACTGCTCTACGAAAAGGAAACGCTGCGCATACTGGGTGCGCAGATCGTGGGCTTTGACGGGGTGGATAAGCGCATCGACGTCATTGCAACCGCCATGCAGGCAGGGATGAAAGCGCCTGATCTGGCGGAGCTGGATCTCGCCTACGCGCCGCCTTATTCCTCCGCAAAGGACCCGGTGAACATGGCTGGCTTTATCGCCGAAAATATTGAGACGGGGAAGGTAAAGCAGTTCCATTACGAGGATTTGTCTGACCTGCGCGAACGTTCGGACATCGTTCTGCTGGACACAAGAACGGCGGGGGACTATACCGCAGGCCACGCCGAGGGCTTTATCAATATCCCGCTGGATGGTCTTAGAGACCATCTGAACGAGCTGGACGCGCATAAGCCCGTCTATGTCATGTGCCAGAGCGGTCTGCGCAGCTACCTGGCTTGCCGCATCCTTTGCCAGCATGGATATGAATGCTATAACTTCTCCGGCGGCTACCGCCTGTACCGGGCGATCTTGGAGAACGCCTTCAACGAGAAGGCCAACACCCCTTGCGGCTTTTCTATTGGGGATGCCGGGGAGAAATGATGCCTTGAAAATGGGGGAAAGCGACAGCCCCGAAAAAGATCAAAAAACAGCCGCGGCAAATGCTTCCGCGGCTGCTTTCCATTGCGAGGCCGTCAGGTGTTCCGCGTGCGGATTCCCTGAATGTTGGCATATTCGGACAGCTTGTTCACGATGTCCTTGTAGGTGGTTTTTCCCTGCATGTCCAGGGTGTAAATATTGGTGTACAGATTGTACTTGCCTTTGTTTTCCACATGAAAGTCGATATCCAGCACGCGCACGCCGATGGTCTGGAAATAGTCGTTGATAAAGGCGATGGTTTCCACGCGATGGATGAATTTGATTTCCACATGCTTGACGGAGTTGACGCGCACAAGCCGCTGCAGCAGGGCAAGCGTGATAATCACGATCGCGCATCCGGCGATGGAGATGGTGTAATATCCCATTCCGACGGCCAGGCCGAGGCACGCTACGTTCCACAGGGATGCGGCGGTGGTCAGACCGGCAATTTTCTTCTGGCTGATAAAAATCGTGCCCGCACCCAAAAAGCCGATGCCGCTGATAACCTGGGCGCTGATGCGTCCATAGCTGATGGCGATGCCGGTGCTTTCATTGTTCATATTGAGCGTAATGGTATCTGCAATCATGAGGCTTTCCATAATGGCGATGATGGAAGCGCCCACGCATACCAGCACATGCGTGCGCATACCGGCGGGCCGGTTTTTGCGCTCGCGTTCAATACCAATCACACAGCCGATGATAACGGCCAACAGCAAACGTAATCCCTGCTCCCACCAGGACACGCCGAGCACCCCCAATAATTTTATGTATAGAAAAAACCTAAAAGATGCGATAGAGAGAAACCACCTTGCCCAGGATGGTCACTTCGGGCACAATAATGGGCTGCATGGTGGGATTTTCAGGCTGAAGCCTGAAAACGCCATTTTCCTTGTAAAAGCGTTTGACCGTCGCCTCGTCCTCAATCATGGCGATTACGACGTCCCCATTATATGCAGTGTTCTGCCGCCGAACGACCACATAATCCCCGTCCATAATACCGGCGCCAATCATGCTTTCACCACGGACGGAAAGAATGTAATGCTCGCCCGGTCCCAGCATCGTCTGGGGCAGAGAAACATAATCCTCAATATTTTCGGTCGCCAAAATGGGCATGCCCGCCGTCACGCGGCCCACAATGGGTACGTTGACCATCTCCGTACGGTACATCTGATGGTCCGCGGGTACAGAAATAGCCCGCGGCTTCATGGAATCACGGTACAGCAGTCCCTTTTTTTCCAGTCGAATCAAATGGCCATGAACGGTAGACGTGCTTTTGAGGCCGGTGGCGTCGCAAATTTCACGCACCGAGGGAGGATAGCCCTTTTGCAGCGTCGCCTTTTCAATATACGCAAGGATTCTGGCCTGGGTATCTCCCCGCGGATTGCTCATGGCTTCACTTCCTTACGCTTCAATCAGCTATAGCATACCATAAAACGAAGCAGATTGGCAAGTGTTTTGCGAACGAATGTTTCTATTTCTCCGGCGTTTCCGGGAGGGAGGGGAGATGCACGTTGCGGGCAGCATCCCGGCGGCGTTGATCGCTCATGGCGGCGTAATGTCTTCGTGTGGTGTTCACGTCGGAATGCCCCAGCGCGTCCGCCACCAGGTAGATGTCCTCGGTTTCATGATAGAGGCGCGTGGCATAGGTGCTGCGCAGCTTATGGGGACTCATGCGCTTTTTCAGCGGAACCGCTACGGAGCAATACTTTTTCACCATGATTTGGACCGCGCGTTGGGAGATGCGCCTGCGCTGCAAGGATAAAAACAGCGCGTTTTCGTCCGCTTTGGTTGCGGGCTGAATGTGCTTTCGCTCCTCCAAATAGGTTTTGAGCGCGTCGGCCACCTCGTTTGGATAATACAGGATCACCTGATTTCCGCCCTTGCGCGTAACCAGCACGGCATTTGCGGCTAGGTCCAGGTCGCCGATATCGATGCCCACGCATTCGCTGACGCGCACGCCGGTGCCCAAAAAAAGCATCAGAATGGCATAATCACGCTTGCGCGTATGCGCATGAAAGCGCTGCTGGGCAGGGGTCAGTTCCGCGCCGTCATCCGCGACGGCCAGGAGA
>DBFXIC010000240.1:0-3207 GCA_048455095.1 Anaeromassilibacillus sp. | reverse complement strand
ATGATTTTTCAGACAGTCGGGAATATAGAGAACCCGGCCGTTCTGTTCTTTCACGCCATGGGTGTGACCGGCAAGAGCAGCAGTCCGGTGGCGGAGCATCTGAAAGACAGATATTACTGCATAATGCCAACCTCTACCGTCTACTGTGCGGGACAGAACTATATCAGCAAGGCGGACGAGCTGCGGCAGTTGGAGGCTTATCTGGTCGAGCAGCGGATCACGGAGCTTGCGTTGGTGGTGGCGTCCTCCTTGGGGGCAGACCTGGCCTGTGCGTTTCTTGCAGAAACGAAGCTGCCGGTTCATCATGTGTTTTTTGACGGCGGGCAGTTTGCGAGAATCGGCAAGGTGACCCGCCATATTATGGCGCCGTTTTTGTATTTGGCCATCAAGAGCCTGTATTGGTCAAAGGGTGGAACGCTGAAAAAGATTTTATGGTGCGATGACGATGACATCAAGCCCTATTTCATCGCCGCTGGAAAAGCCCTGACGTACAAAGCTCAGCACCGCCAGATGCTGTGCAGTCTGGAGGACAAGCCGTTCCCTGTATTCCCGGAAGAGCTGCAAAAGAATACCTTTTTTGAATTTGGAAGCATCGAGGAGCACTTTAAATACCGGGGTGCCGTGATGAAAGCCTATCCCCACGGCCATTTTCCCGTGTTTCAGAATTTCAACCATATGCAGTATCAGATCAAAGATCCGAAGGGCTTTGCGGAAATGCTGGACACGATCGTAACGAAGGACACACTGCCGGAGCTTCCGTTTTTATCTGGCAAAGAACGCTACGACGCAACGACGATGTTCAATCAGAGATGACTTCTTCTGATGCGAAGCAACATTACATAAAAAGCAGGGCGACGATGCCAACCATTTTTGGCATCGTCGTCCTGCTTAATCATTAAATCTTGTGTACTATATGTGTTCCGGATTTATGCGTCAATCTCTATGCCGCCCTGGAACTTGAATGTCATTCGCCCGTCGGCGTGTATGGTCACCGTATCGATAACGGTCAACCAGAGTTTTCGTCAAATTCGGAAAGCGTGTCCAGCTCCTGCACCTCGAACATGAATGCACCAATAGCATCCGCTTGGGCTTGCAGTGCGCTCTTTATGCGGTGTAACTCCTCAACCCGTGATTTTGCATGGTTCGTATTATTGCCGTCAGCGACGGATCTCCAACACATCAAACCCGGCGGATTCAATGGCCTGTGCCAGTTCTTCATCACTGAGTGGACGCTCAAAGGAGACTCTTGCCGTGCCGTTTTCCAGACTGACCTTTGCAGCAACACCATCCAATGCATCCAGTGCCGCCGTTACACTGCGGCGGCAGTTTTCACAGCGCATCCCGCCGATCCTTACGGTCAGGCTGCCAATGGGAGCGGAGAGCTTTTTTGCCCGGATGCGCGGCTGCTTTTCCGTTCCGCAGCAGGTCTTTTTGCTCGTGAATCGCCGGATCAGCGACCATATGCACCCACCAACGATCAGAACCGTCAATGCGATCCAGACAGCCTGCATCTTATCTCACCCTTTCCCAGTAGACTACGGAAGCAACACTGCTTTTCAGCCCACTGCACCCATGGCATTTTTTGCAGTTCCCGCCGCAATCGGCGGACATGACGGTTTTCTTTACATAGCCCAGCTGCGCATACCGTTCCAGCTTAGCCTCCACCATTTCCGGCGTCGTACCGAGTTCGGTGGCAAGCTGCGCCGTGGAATGAATGCCCGGCGCGTCCAGAAGTTCCAAAAGGGACATGGCTACCGCCTCCTCAGAAGAACAACCCTGCAATATGATAGGTCAGGCAGGAGATGATCAGCGCGGTGGCAATGTAGTACAGGGCAATGCGTACCGTCCATTTTGCGGAATGTGTCTCATGCAGCGTGGCATTCAGTGCCATCAGGCAGGGAACATTAAAATTTACGGCAAGAATAAACGCCAGTGCCTCCGGCTTGGAGATGGAGGCGGCGATGATCTGACCGATATTGGCGTCTGCCGCACCGGTAGCCGTGGCTTCCCAGATAGAACCCGCACCGGTGAACAGAACGCTGGTCACGCCGAGCACCGCTTCCTTGGAGATCATAGAGGATACGAAGGCAAGGAAGGTCTGCCAACCCATACCGAAAAATTTCGTCACAGGCTCGATGGCTTTTCCGAATTTATAGAGTACGCTTCCTGTCATATCGCCGCTGCCGGAATAGGCCAGCGCCCAGAAAACGGCGGCCACAACGACCACCACCACAAACGCCTTTTTGAACACGTCACATGCACGTACAACGGTGGTGCGAAGCAGGCTTCCCCAGCGGGGCTTAAGATTAACCGAACAAAATATAAAAATATTTCCAAAGATATTGGAAGAGACTACCGCAAAAATAAATAGAGAAGCAGAAAAAATAAAAAAGGGATATCCTGCGTTTCAATTTCAAAAACCTGTACGAGAAAGTTTTTTCCCAATGAAAGTAACAGTAGATAAAGAACAGAGCTTGGTTGAAATAAAAGCTGTTGTGGGAAGAGGATCATATCTTGATAATTTGAAACACCTATTGTCATCCACTTTGAAGGTAGCTGAACACCATGATTGGCGAGTTCTCCATGCTTCTGAAGATATTTCGTTTCCTACTTCTGATGACCCTGTAATTTGTTTGAATTACAGAAATGCAGACGATTATGATTTCAAGGGAGGATGGGGAAGAAAAAATTGTAATATACTGATGCCACTATCACCTCGATTGATTCTCTTCACACAGGTAGGTGCAAAGGGTCCTTATAAAGACTTAGATCATTCACCATATTACAGCAAATTATTTAGACGCATGATTATTCAACACGCGCACAGATATGTGTATTCTGACCGACCACAGAAAGGGATGCTTGAATTAAATGCTCGTGTCGTGAACGCTCAGCTATATGAGAAGGAAAAACAAGAAATGGCTGGCTGGCATATTGAACAGATACAGGCAGAACGAAATCTATAATCTGGGTTTTTCTTTAAACCTGGGATATTCTCGGGCATCTATAGTGTTGCGATGTTCCACATCGGAATGGACTGCGCGCCATTCAAAAAGCCCCGCCGAAGCGGGGCTTTTCTCATGCTTCCGCCTCCTTTCCCCATCCGCCCACAAAATTTTGCGGCGCAAGCTTTCGCGGAGTCCAATGGCACCTGTGTTTCAGCGTCTGCATGGTATCTTTTTTCATCTGAAATGAACTGCGCGCCCG
>DBFXIC010000239.1:0-4100 GCA_048455095.1 Anaeromassilibacillus sp. | reverse complement strand
GAGCAAGACCACGCCCAGCGCCAGCCCCGTGCTGGAAAACACGCCGATGATCGTATCGGCCGAAGAGGTGCCGGAGCTCATAACCGCCGAAATACACAGCGCAAAAAGCAGCGCAAAACCCAGCATGGAAAATAAATAGTTGTCCACGCCCAGCAGCACGCCGATCGCGATGCCGGTCAGCGCGGAATGACCGAGCGCATCCGAGAAGAAGCTCATTTTATTGTTCACCACCATGGTGCCAACCAGGCCGAACAGTGGCGTAATCAACAGCACAGCGAGAAAGGCGTTCTTCATATAGGCGAACTCCGTCCACTCGAACGGAAGCAACATATCGATCAGGCTGTATAACATACTCATGCGCGCGCACCTCCCACAATATCCAGTCCGAAGGCCTCGCGCACCTCCGGCGATGCCATCACCGTTTTGACGCCCCCGCTCACCAAAATGGTGCGGTCGAGCAAGGCCGCGCGCGTGGCATAGCGCGCCACATGGGAGAGATCGTGCGAAACGAGGATTACCGGCATGTGGTATTCACTGCGCAGGGAGGTTACCAGGTCGTAAAACACCTCGATCCCCCTGCGGTCGACCGCGGAGACGGGTTCGTCCAACAGAAGCATATCCGGCATGGGTTCCAGTGCAAAGGCCAACAGCACACGCTGCATTTCTCCCCCGGACAAGCTCCCCAGCCGCTTTTGCAAGAGGTTCTTTCCGCCCACTTTCTTCAACATCGCATCCGCGCGTTCCATCTTCTCTTTTTTGTGTCCCAGCCAAACCGGAAACTCGGAGAGGTTTGCACACAGCATATCCGCAACCGTCATGGGGGTAGAGCGGTCAAAGACCATGTTCTGCGGCACATACCCAATGCGCGGTTTTTCCACACGCTCCCCCTTGGGATTGGTGAATACGATGCTTCCCGTATAGGGGATGCGCCCCAAAAGTGCTTTTAATAAGGTGGTCTTTCCCGCACCGTTGCGCCCGATGATGGCCATGATCTCACCATGGTGTACATCCAGTGTAACGTCGTGGATGATGAGGCCGTCCCGTTTACGCACGGTCAATCCCCGAATCTGTGTACTGCACTTACATTGTTCCATAATTGAATCTCCAACCGATCTTTGTGTATAATTGTGTCGATTTATACGAATGGTAAAAGAAAAGAGGCGCTTCAGGCACTGCCCAAGGCCTCTTTCAGGACCTCCATATTCTGCTCCATCGCCTTAAGATACGCATCCCGGTCGTCCTCCCCGGTGACGGCAGGATCGAGGATATACACACTCGCACCGCTCTCCCGAGCGATAATCTGCGCCGCATCGGCGGAATACTGCGGTTCTGCAAAGACCGCCTTGACATCCGTGCTCTCGATCAGGCGGATCGTTTCCGCCAGCTCCTTGGCGCTCGGCTGGCTGTCGGGCTCACGGTTGACCACCTTGGCGATGTGCAGGTCGAACTCCTCTGCAAAATACGGGAACGCCTCGTGGAAGGTGATGATGTCGCGGTTTGGCAAGTCGTCCAAAGCCGCATGCATCTGCCCCCGCAGGTCGCTCAATTTGGCAAGATACGCCTGCGCATTCTCCTCAAAGGCGGCCGCGTCCTCCGGGTCCGCCTCTTTCAAGCCGTCTGCAATATTGCGCACCTGCTTCATACAATTGGAAATCGAAACCCAGATATGCGGATTGGCGTCCTCCGCACCGTGGTCGTGCCCCTCCTCGTGGTCATGTGCGTCCTCGCCGTTCTCCAAAAGATCAATTCCTTCGCTGGAATTGACCACGCGCAAGTTGGGCAGCTGATCTGTCACTTTTTCCATAAAGCTCTCCATTCCCGCGCCGTTGATGACAAAGACGTCCGCCTGTTCTACATTTTTCATGTCCTTGGATTGCAGTTGATAGTCGTGCAGGCAGCCTGTTTGCTGTCCCGCCATGTTATCTACCTGCACGCCGTCAATCCCGTCTGTAATATTGATCGCCATAATATACAGAGGGTAAAACGACGTAACAACACGGAAGCGCGGCGGCTCATTTGTTTGCCTTGTGGTGCAGCCCACAGCCGTAGCTAACAACAGGCAAATGGTAAGAACGGCGGCAAATATCCGCTGCATTGGACAAAAAACGCCGGATTTCCCGGCGTATGGATTCTTTTTCACGGGAACCTCCTAAATGCAAATGATTTGCATTTACTATCATACCCCGATGTTCCCGGTCTGTCAAGGGGAAACGCGGCGGCTAAAACGGATTCTTGCCGTCCAGCCATCCCTGTGCCTCCCAATACGCGGCATCCGCGCTGGTTACGGACTTCTTGCGCTGCATCACACGCATGGCAAGAAATAGCATCCGGGTATGTAGGTCTGGGCGTTTCTTCGCCCCCAGGGAACGCCAAAATTTCTCCGCAATATGGCGAAGGTTCCGTTCGATCTTTTGCTTGCGCGGCGCGGGGATCGCATCCCAGCCCGGCGCAAACACAGAGATCCCACAGGGAAAGATATGCCGGATGCCCCAGTAGCGCAACGTCTTCGAGATGGACGCGTTCGCGTCTTTGGTTCCACCGCCCGCCGCAGTCGAAATCACCAGCGCGGATTTTTGGAACATCTCCGGATACGGCCGGTGTATCATATAAAAGTATCCCGTGTGATCCAGGAACGCTTTCATCTGCGCCGACATATCCATCACATAGACGGGCGTTGCGAAGATCAGGCCGTCCGCCGCGCGCATCGCCTCAATGATTGGCTGCACCTGCACGGCGTGCGGACATTGTTCCTCCTGTCCATTGATGCAGGTGTAGCAGCCGCAGCAAAAATCCTTAATCTCTTTAGAGAGAAACCATTCCGTGAAGGTGACGTCTCCCAATTGCGCCAACCGTTCTTTGACCACCTGTACTGCCGCGTAGGTGTTCTTTTTGCGTGGGCTTCCGTATAGAATACAGATTTTCATAATATCTCCGTATCTCCTTCAAAGTGCAATTATCTGTTGGCGAGCATTGCCTGAATGTCCGGAAGTTTTGCCTCCGCGTCATGTATGCCCATTTCATAGGCCTGTTTCAGATGATCCGGGTCCTTCTCATAGCGTCCAACCGGAATGGGGACACTGGGACGGATCAAGATGGCCTTTCCCTCTTTTTCCTGACGGTTGCAGAGCTCCACCTGACTGTTGTACATTTTGGGGCGGCGCAACATGGTGTCGATAAACTGTGGGTAATCGCCATATTTGGCCCGGAGCGCTGCACGCGGGAACTCCGGACGGGCGCTTTTGCGGTAGGAAGCGTCGCGCGTCAACACGACCACGTTGTATTCGTTGCCTTCGGCAAGGGATTGCTCCAGCGGGATCGACATGGAACAGCCGCCGTCGAGCAATGCATGATCCTTGTAAAATACAATTTCAGAGACAAAGGGCATCGCGCTGGAGGCGCGTACCGGCGTAAACCATTCATCCATATCCTCTTTGCCAAAAAACACCGGCTGTCCGGTCTGGAGATCGGTCGTCCCCGCCTTTAACTGCACAGGAGAATCAAAGAAAGCTTTATAGTCGAAGGGAAGCAGCTTATGCGCCAATTCCCCAAAGATAAAGTCAAAGCCAAACAGATTGCCTGTTCGCCGCAGGCTCGTCACACTCATATAGCGATCATCCTGAATATATTCATAGAAGATACGGAAATTCCGCCCTTCCTGCCCAGAAATATAGCTGAGGGCGTTGCAAGCCCCCGCCGAAATCCCGTAGACCGTTGGAAAAACAACCTGATTTCTGCTAAAAACATCCAGCACCCCACTGGTATACGCGCCGCGTGTACCGCCGCCCTCCAAGACCAGGCCAACCGACATCATGCATTCCCCTTTCTATTCTCGGTGGGACAAAGCGTTTTCCCGGACATGTTTCGGAAATTCTCCCATCGCCGGAATCCACTGCTGTGTCCACGCTTTTTTCTATATATGATGGATTGTATTTTTCTCAAGTATAGGGCAAACCGTCCCAGTTTACAAGCGGATTGCCTGAACATGAAAAAAATTTTACAAAACCTCTTGATTTTTCCTGAAACCTCGGCTATAATAATGGAGCACTTTGAAATACATCTCATCCTTTCTGCCCCAATAGAAAGTGCGTGGGCTCTCTGTC
>DBFXIC010000238.1:0-7907 GCA_048455095.1 Anaeromassilibacillus sp. | reverse complement strand
GCACCATCACCAGCCACACCAGACGGAAAAAGAGCTTGTTCTTTCCGCGCTTCTGTCTGTTGCGCCGTTTATGTTCCTGCGTTGCGCGCCGGACCGCTTTGCGCTCCGCAGCGCGGACGTCCGGCATGCGCCGCCCCTCTTCCGGGTCGCTGTAGCTGTTGATGACCGGCGGCTCCGCCGGCCCGGAGAAGCTTTGCTCTTCCGGGAAGGGGTCCTCCGGGATCTGCACCCGGAAGTTCTCCACTTTTCTCCGGCGCAGTTCTTCGTTGCGCTTATCGTCCTTCATGGCGTGTCCTCCTGCCTCGCAATCCTGCGGACATATTTTTCCGTAATCAAAATATCCACGGGCCTGTCGTAGTAGCCGTGGGGCAGATTCCATTGGATACACCCCAGGTAACATACGCCGACCGTGATGCCGCGAAACTGCGCAAGATAGCGGTCGTAATAGCCCTTGCCGTAGCCCAGGCGGTACCCCTGCGCGTCAAAGCTGAGCCCGGGCACGATGCAGAGCGCGCGGCCATAGGAGCCGCGCACGCGCTCACAGTTCTCCACAATGGGTTCCAGCACGCCGAAGGTCCCTCTTTCCAGATCGCTCAGGGAAGTGATGTAATAAAACTCCATGTCAAAAGTATCCGGCACGCAGCGGGGCACCGCCACGCGCTTGTGGTTGGCAAGCGCGGCATTGATGACGGCGAGGGTGTCCACCTCGATGGGCTTGCTCACATAGGTAAAGAGGGTGTCCGCCCGCGCGTACTCGTCCAGCGTCAAAAGGCGGCACTGGATGGAGGCGTCCAGGCGGATCTTCTGTTCCGCGTTCATCTTTTCCCGGTAGCGGCGGTAGCGCGCGCGCAGGTTCTTTTTCAATTCCTTGATGTTTTTGATATACATGCGATCATCCTTTATCCGGCCGGCGGCTTTTTATGTGCGGGTCAGTTCTGGCCCTGGTACTGGATGGCCTTCTTGACGGCCAGCGCCTGCTGCGAGCCGCAGAGCTCCGCCACGATGCGCAGGGCAAAGTCGATGACCGCGCCGGCGCCCTTGCCGGTGATGATGCGCCCGCTGACGCAGACCGGCTGGGAGGAGAGGCTCGCGCCCGCCAGCTCCTTTTCAAAGCCCGGGAAACAGGTGGCCGTGCAGCCCTTGAGCACGCCCATGTGCCCCAGGATGGAAGGCGCCGCGCAGATGGCCGCCACATGCAGGCTGTTGTCCAGGCAGTACCGCACGGAAGCGGTCACAATGGGGGATTTTTCCAGGTTCAGCGTCCCGGGCATGCCGCCCGGCAGCACCACGAGCTCCATGTCGTCCGTGGTGACGTCCTTCTCTTCGATGTCCGCAACCACCGTGACCCCGTGCGAGCTGGTGACGGTCCTGCCGCCCACGCCCACGCCCACGGTCTTTACTTCCAGTTCCGCGCGGCGGAGGATATCCACCGTGGCAAGCGCCTCAAGCTCTTCAAACCCGTCTGCCAAAAAAACATAGATCATTGTGTAACGCTCCTTTCGTTTGGTCCTTGCAGCCGCGGGCGTTTTCCCGGGCTGCGCTTCTTACAGCCTCTTCCCGGACGTCAGTCTTTTCCCAGTCCGAGATAGGGCTTCTGTTCCCCGATGTACAGCTGTTCCAGCGACGCGCCGCCCAGTGGACGGAGCATCCCGCAATACGCCGGTTCCGGCGCGGAGAGGGCGGGGACCCCCGCCGCTTCGAGCAGGCCGCTGTTCTTGGGAAGCCGGATGCGGTACTCCCGCGCGGGCGCCTCCCGCAAAAGCGCGGCAAAGAGCCCGGGCATATCCGCCGGTTCCCCCATCAGCTCGGCCGCCTCGCAGACGTCCTTTCCCGCGGGGCGGCATACCGCATACGACGGCCCTGCGGCGCACACCAGCCGCCCGCCGTAGGCGTTGTTATTCGCCACGGCAAACCAGAACGCGCCGTCGTCCCAAAGGACCGAGCCCTCCCGGCTTTGCAGGAGCGCGCTGCGGCGGCGGTTCAAAGCGGCGGGCGGCAATATGGCGCGCCCGGGCGCAGCGCACGCCAATTCCCGCAGCTGTTCCGCACCGAGCAGATACGTGTCCCGCTCAAAGAAGGTGGTATACCCGGCCTTCTCATAATACTGGTACAGGCCGGGGCTTGCGGGCAGGATCGCGGAAAACGCTTCTTCCCGCTGTGCGCCCACCAGCGCGGCATACGCCAGCAGGGCGTTCATATAGCCGTGGGACCGGTGCTCCGGCGCGGTCGCACAGGCGAACACATAGTGCGCGCGCACCGGCTTCCCGCGGCAGACGATCCGGGCGGGGAGCAGATGCAGCATGGCCGCGGGCCTGCCGCCCACGCGGTAGACCAGGCAGTTCTGCGGCCGGAACGCGTTGTTCAAAAAGAAGTTGGCAAAACGCCGTTCCTCTTCAAAGCAGGCTTGCCACAGCTCCGCCAGCGCGGGGCGGTCCTCCCAGTTTGCAAAGCCGATCACTGCCGCATCTCCCCTTTCTTTGCCTGTTTTTGTTGCAAATTGGTCAGTCCGCCTGCGCCGCCTGTTCCAGCTCCGTGATCTCGGGCGTCTCCGACAACAGCGTGACGGCATATTTTTCCAGGAGGATCGCCGGGTTATACGAGAGCTTCGCCTTGCGCAGGCCCTCGATGCCCAGATCCTCCTCCCTATTGATATAACGATACTGCCCCAGACAATTCGACGCGTATTCGTGATTAATGGCGGGATAGAGTCCCTCGTACCCGCTGAGCGCCTTTTCAAAGTGGAGCAGGTACACCTCGGGGTTGATCTCCTCGCCCACGGTGAACGCGACGGGCTTCCCCTCGATGCGCAGCAGGCCGCCGGAGAGCTTCAGCTTGTCAAAGGAGCGGAACGCCATATTGATGGCGCAGCTCTCGTCGTCCGTGCCGTCCTCCTTGCCGCAGCCGCCGTTCTCCACGCACCAGGCGTGGGCCACGGCTTTGCAGTCCGCAAAATTGTCCGGCGTGATGTCTTCATACGACCAGTCGTACGTGCGCTGGAAGCGGGCCAGGTGGTTGCGCTTCCCGTGATACTTGCGCCCCGCCAGTTGGATGAGGTCGCTCGATTCATAGATGTAGTCCGACGCGTCGCGGTCCATCTGATACCGGAACAGGCCCGGCATCGCCTGCTCCAATTGCTCGGTCTCCGGCTTGGTCAGGCCCCAAAGGCGGAACTTGCCGCCGCGCTCCTTGGCGTCGGCCAAAAGCAGCTCCACCTTGCTGCGCAGGTCGCCGGGCCCCAGGGGCATCAGGTAGGTGATCTGATCCGGGAAGCCGGAAGCGCGCATCACCCAATCCCCGTGTTGACAAACGCGCGTGCCATACGCGCGCGCCCAAAGATACAGCGTGCCGAAAGCGGATTCGCTGCCCATCCCGCCGGACGCGGCAAGCGCCGGCTGCATCCATTCGATATCTGAAACTTCTGGAATTTTCCAATTAAACATATAAAGTACTCTCTCCTGCCAATTCTTTCATCAATTCCCTGTGAATCTGTTCCATGGGTTTAGCATTGTCGCCCTCTGCGCAATTTATAACCAGCCAGCCGAGCTTTTTTGCGGCATAGGCCGCGCTCTCGCGGCAGGCGCGCAGATAGGCGGTGTTCCGTTCGTGGATATCCTTCTTCTGCTCGTCGCCGTGGTAGCGCGCGCTCAGAAGCTTTTGACTCACAGGCGGGGGCATATCCAGATAGACCGTACAATCCGGCCGGGGGAGCCCCAGTTTTACATATTCGTAATCCTGCACCCAGTCGATGAATGCGTCCCATTCCTCCCGGGGCAGCTTGGACATCTGGAACACGATGTTCGAGGTGGAATAGCGGTCCGCCACGATCGTCGCGCCGTCCAGATAGTCCGCCTTCCAGAACTGCGCGTAGCTGGCAAAGCGGTCCACCGCGTAGAAGGAGGACGCCGCATAGGCGGACACGTCGTCCGGGTCCTCGCCGAACGCCCCGTCCAGGTACATCCTCGCCAGCACGGACGAGGGCTGGCCGTAATCCGGGAAGGAGATTTTGCGCACGCGCACGCCCTGTTCCCCAAGGCCCCGGCACAGCAATTCCGCCTGCGTGGCCTTCCCGCTGCCGTCGAGCCCCTCCAGGGTAATCAGCTTTCCGCTCATGCCTGTTCCCCCATGCGGTAAAATGCGCGCACCTCGTCCGCCTTCCCGCAGGTCATTCTGCCCTCGGGGCAGGCGCCGCGCAGGCAGCCCGGGCCCGCCTTGGCAAAGAGGTGCGGCGCAACCTCGCGCACCAACAGCAGCATCTGCGTCGCAACGTCCCGGATCTCCCACTGCGCGCGGTTGCAGCAGCGCAGGGCAAAGAAGTTTTGCAGGGACCGCGCGTTGAAGGTGCACACCATCTTCGTCTCACAGGCGTTGGGGAGCACGAAGCGCGCGTCCTCAATGGCGCGCTTTTCGGCGGCGCGGGCCGCCTCTTTTTCGCTCTTCCCCTGCGCCAGCAGGTCTTTTACGTGCTTTTCCTTTAAAATCGCCGTCAGGCGCTCATAGTGCCGGCGGTCCTCTTCCATTGCGGCCAGGAATTCTTCCTTCGCCTCCGGGATCGCCTCGATCTCCGGCGGCAGGACATAGGCAAAATCGCTTTCGGCCACATAGCGCTGGCTCTGCACGCTGAAAGAAGCGATGCGGTGGCGCGTAATCTGCGCCAGCAGCGAGCGCGAAACGCCCTCGATGCCAAAGGTAAACGAGGCGTGTTCAATCGGGCTTTCATGGCCCATATCCGCCAGCATCTGTACAAAAGAAGCGGTTTTGTCATCGGTCAGCCCCTCGCCAATCTGGTCGATGGTGGAGGGCGAATAGCAGAGCTTCGCCGCCATTGCGACCGTCTTTTCCGGCTGCGGGGTATACGTCAGAAGGGTAACCTTCGCCATAAATACTCCATTCCCCGCCGGTCTCCTTGCGCGGGAAGCGGCCGGCGGCGCCCGCGTCCCGTCTTTTGATGGAAGCTGAAAGCAGCCCCATTTTTCGGCAATAGTTGATTGTATTATAACAAATTCTTCCTGGCGATTCAAGAGCGCGTCCCCTTTCGGATGAATGCTGCCGATAAATCCCCGGCGATTTTACAAAATGCGTTGAGAAGAGCAGGCCGGTATGATATCATAAAAAAGCAGTACCGTCTTTGGCGAAAGAGGCGGACTTGTTCCATGGATATGGATGACCGATAAAAAGGGGAGGGGTCCTATTATGGCGCTGAATCTTGTGGGATGGAATGTGGTCCTGGATTCCGACAACGCGGAGGAACTCTCCGCATTTTATGAAAGATTGCTCGGCTGGACGCGGTTCAAAGGGGAAGAATATACCGTCTTAAGGAATATAGAGCAAAACGGATTCCCCACTTGGATCACCATTCAACAGGTGGATGATTACGTGCCGCCCGTTTGGCCTGCGACACCGGAGGAGCAGCAGCAAATGGCGCATTTGGATTTTCATGTTGCGGATGTGGCGGAAGGGGTGAACCACGCCCTGTCGTGTGGCGCAACCCTGTCGGAGCACCAATACGACGACCGTTGGCGGGTGATGATCGACCCTGCGGGACACCCGTTCTGTATCCTGCCCCCCATCATGCCTTGGACATAAGAACTGGAAGCCCGTTCGATTTGCCGGGCCGATGGAGATGTGACGCAGATCATGCGATTGGACAGGCGCTCTGTTTGGCGCCTGTCCAATTTGTCTATCCCGGCTCATATAATCGGTTAGCACAACCGGCAACACCGATCGGAAAGGGCGCCGCCGCGCCCCTGCGGCTTTCAAAAACGCCGCCGGTTTCACGATCCCCATTGTCTGAAACAGGTTTGCGTGGTAGGATAAAAACAAGCGCTCATGCCCGGCAAATGAATCCGTACAGGAGGAGCAAATGGACGTTTCTAAGGATGATTTGACAGAAGCAAAGAGGCAGATCGATTCCATCCTGCACAAATTGCGGGAGACCATCAAAACGCTCGAATCGAAAGAACAGGCAGGACGATACCGGTCGCAAATCACGCTGGCAAAGAGGCGGGTAAAAGCGCTTGAAATTGCAAACGGCTTGATCGAACAGGAAATCCGGCACGGCTCCCACCCGCCGGACCCATGTCCGTAAAAGTTCTTTTGATGGACGGCAAAGGGGGAAAACGTCATGAAGAACAGGGATAAACTTTTCATCAGTATCATCGCAGTCGTTTTCAGCATTTCAGCGGCAGCGATTGGGTACGGCCTGACCGGGGAAACGGCCGCCGCCTTCCCCATCCGGTTTCTATATGGATTTGTTTTCAGCATGACGCCGATGAGCGTGATTTGGCTCGTCATCCTGCTGTTTCAAAAGCGGTAGCTTTTCATGGCGCGCCGGCGGCCGTTTGTTTGGTCAGGCGCAGCTGTCCCCTCCGGGTGGCGGGGCGCTCGTCCCATGCGGGCGGTCGGGCAAACAGGCCGCAGCCGGAAAGCGGGAACCGCCCGTTTCCCCGCGCGTCGTTCCCCTCCCCGGCGATCGTGCAATGTCTGGAAAAAAGCAGATGCTTCTTTTCAAACGCCTCCGGGATTGTTATAATGGAGAAAACGACGCCTTTCGCGGAGGGAATCGCCATGAAGAAAGAACTGCCAAGCCAGGAAACCGTCTGGAAAACCTGCAAGGAATACCTGCTGATTACGGCCAGCACGCTTTTGATCGCGCTGGGCGTCTACTTCTTCAAGTTCCCAAACAACTTCACCTTTGGCGGTGTGACCGGCCTTGCGGTCGTGGCCAGCAAGGTGGTCCCCGTCACGCCCAGCACGGTCAACTTCATCGTCAACCTGATGCTGTTGGTCCTGGGATTTGTCTTTCTCGGGAGGGGGTTCGGCGTGCGCACGGTGTATTCCAGCATGCTGCTCTCCGTGGCCCTCTCCGGCATGGAATACCTCTTCCCGCTGGACAAGCCCCTGACGGACGACCCCATGCTGGAATTGATCTTCGCGATTGTGCTGCCCGCCCTCGGCTCCGCCATCCTGTTCAACATCGGCGCATCGAGCGGCGGCACGGATATTGTGGCGATGATTCTGAAAAAATATACCAGCGCCAACATCGGCAACGCCCTGCTTCTGAGCGACCTGCTGATTACGGTCTCCGCGTTTTTCATCTTTGACATCAAGACGTTCCTGTTCTCCATGCTGGGTCTGTTCACCAAGTCGCTGGTGATCGACAACGTGATCGAGAGCATCAACCTGTGCAAGTACTTCAACGTGGTATGCACCCAGCCGGAGCCCATCTGCGATTTCATCGTGCACAAGCTGGGGCGCAGCGCCACGGTCTGCGAGGCGGAAGGCGCGTTTTCCCACGACAAAAAGTACATCGTGTTCACCGTGCTCAAGCGCTATCAGGCGGTGCAACTGCGGCAGTACATCAAGCAGGTGGAGCCGGGCGCGTTCATCCTGATTTCCAGCACCAGCGAGATTATCGGCAAGGGCTTCCACAACGTTTAGCCACAGGCGCTCCGGGGAACGGGGCCGCGGGGCTTCCAGAGGATTTCCAGCGGTACATGCGGATTGCTGGGTTCATCTGTGAACGTTTTTCCATTCGCCTTCCGGGGATTCTCCCACGGTATATGCATTGCCGGGTTCACCTGGAAATGTTTTTCATTCGCCTTCCGGAGAGCCTTCCACGGTATATGTATTGCCGGGTTCAATCTGGAAATGTTCTTTCATTCGCCTTCCGGGGATTTTCCCGCGCTATATGTGCATGGCTGGGTTCACCTGGAAATGTTTTTCCATTCGCCTTCCGGGATTCTCCCACGGTATATGCATTGCCGGGTTCACCTGGAAATGTTTTTTCATTCGCCTTCCGGGGATTTTCCCATGGTATATGCATTGCCAGATTCATCTGTGAACGTTTTTTCATTCGCCTTCCGGGATTTTCCCACGGTATATGCATTGCCGGGTTCACCTGGAAATGT
>DBFXIC010000237.1:0-6990 GCA_048455095.1 Anaeromassilibacillus sp. | reverse complement strand
GATGTGCACACCCGCGTTCAGGAAAGCCTGCTCGCGCAGACGCTTTTGCAACGTCTCGTATTCATAGACCGTCGTCTCTTTAAAAATCTCGGGGTCCGGCTTGAAAGTAACAGTCGTGCCGCTCTTGTCCGCCGGGCAATCGCCGATGACTTCCAGGCTGCCTTTTTCCTTGCCGTATTCAAATCGCTGGTGATAGATCTTCCCCTCGTGGTAGATCTCAACCTCCAACCAGACAGACAGGGCGTTGACGACGGACGCGCCCACGCCGTGCAGACCGCCCGCAACCTTGTATCCGCCTCCGCCGAACTTGCCGCCCGCATGAAGGATCGTAAACACCACGGTCACGGCCGGGAGGCCGGTCTTCTGCTGCACGCCGACCGGGATTCCACGCCCGTTATCCGTGACGCGGATGATGTCGCCGGGCAGGATCACCACATCGATCTTATCGCAATATCCGGCGAGCGCCTCGTCGATCGAATTGTCCACGATCTCATAGACCAAATGGTGCAGCCCGCGCGGCCCGGTGGAACCGATGTACATGCCCGGACGTTTTCGAACCGCTTCCAACCCCTCCAACACCTGGATTTGATTTTCGTCGTATGTCTGATTCGTTTGTGTTACATCGTTTATATCCATACTCTAATTATTCCCCCATCAGTATTCACAGGACCCCCGGTCAACCTACAGACACACGGGATCGTTCGAACTTGCAGCGGCCTTCAGCCACAACGCGTCCCACGGCAACTTTTTTTGCTGAAACACGTCCGCAGCGGCCTCTATATTTCACGATTTATCCGCTCCAAAGCACAAAGTCCACGCCCAGACAAAGCTGCGCGCAGAATGCGCCTATAAACGCAATGTTTGATCGAAATGACCAGGCTATTTCCCCCGCATGGTCCCACGCGGAACCTGCCGGGGGCCTGCACCTGCCGTTCCTCCGCCGGGTTCTCTCGTGGGAGGCCGGCTGGGACGAGCCGTATCCACAGGAACAGAAGGCGGATTTCCATTTGCCGGACGACGGCGTACCGGCCGCGGATTTCCAGACTGGACCGGTCGGAGCCGCACGAAAAACGGGCTGATTAGAAAGAACAACAAAAACGGCACCGCTATCAGCAGCAATGCGGTAAAACTGAATTCACGCACGAGCGCCACAAACAGGATAAAAAATACTGCGCCTGCGCCGGCCGCGACAATCGCGAGCGGATAAATCAACTTATCCAGCGCCACATTGGAGCACGCGCCGCACTTGTTGCAGCGGTATTCCCCCTGGGTTTTCAAAGCCCACGCCCGGAACCAATTGACCCGCTTTTGACAGTGCGGGCATATCGGAAGTTTTAGTCGCATGATCGTTCCCTTCCCAAATGATTTTAAACGTTTGAAATTTCGTCCATGTATCCGGTACGCTTCAAAAGCGTTGCTGAAGAAATTTGGGAGATATAGACCGTCTCCCGGTCCTTTTTATCGCGGCAAAGCACAAAGGATTTCGGCAATTCCAAGCTGACGTTGACCACCTTGCCGGCCTTTTCCGCCTGTGCCAGATAGTTGCGCGTATTTTTCGAGATGGTGGAGGTCTCCATATTGAAAATGCCGACGATCTCATCCATCTTGATTACGGTGTCCTGCCCCAGGTGTAGATACATAAAGCTCTCCTCTCCGCACTTCAAACAGCGCGCCATCCTCCAAACGCCTGACCGCATCCGGCTCGCAGCATGTGATGAACACCTGCCTGCCGACCAGCCGGTTCAGCAGATAATTTTGCCTGCCGGCGTCGAGTTCGCTCATCACGTCGTCCAGCAGAACCACCGGCGCTTCGCCGCCTTCCCTTTCCAGAACGTCGGCCTCCGCCAGCTTGAGCGCCAAAACCAGGGAACGTTGCTGCCCTTGGGAGCCATACGCCCGCGCCGAAACGCCGTTGACCGTGACCTCCAGATCATCCCGGTGCGGACCCACGGTGGTGTGGCCGCACTGCAGATCCTCCCTTCTGGAAACCGCCAGTGCCTCTTTTAGATTTTCGGCGCTTTTCTGATACCGTATTCCAAAAATTTCCTGATTTTCTGAAATTCCCGCGTAAATTTCCCGTGCGGGCGCTTCAATCTTTTCTATGTACGCGGCGCGCTCTTTTATGACCGCCTCCCCATAGCGTGCAAGCCGTTCATCCCAGATTTCCAGGGTGTCCAGCAGCTCGGCATGGCGCGGGATGTCCTTTAAAAGCGCGTTGCGCTGCGTCAACGTGTGATTATACCGCGAAAGCAGGGGCGCATAGGCCGGTTTCACCTGACAGAGCGCCGCATCGATAAACGTCCGCCGCAGCGCTGGGCCGCTCTTGATCAAGGAGAGATGTTCGGGAGAAAAGAGGACGGCCCGAAATTTTCCAACCAATTCGGAGGGCGAACGCTTCTGCACGCCGTTGAGCGTTGCAGCCCGGCGGCCGTTTTGTATGACAATCTCCGCTTCTTGTTCCCGCTCTTCACTGTAAAACCGAAGCCCCAGGACTGCCCGCTCCTGATCGAAGGCCACCAGCTCGCTATCGCGTGCACCCCGGAAGGAACGCCCGCCGGTAAACAGCCAGATCGCCTCCAAAAGGTTTGTTTTCCCTTGGGCATTCTTGCCATAGATGATATTCATCCCTGCACACGGTTCAAAAGACCCCCCGCGCAGGTTGCGGTACTGCTCAAATGCCAGACTGCTTATCTTCAGAACCACACACCTCGTAACACACATCGTCAAATTCGGCTGTATCGCCGGGCCGCATCTTTTTTCCGCGCATAGTGCACGTTTCACCATTTACCCGGACACTGCCGGACTGGATCTCAAATTTTGCCTGTCCTCCGGTATCCACGGCGCCGCCGCGCTTGAGGAGGGAGTCCAGCCGGATAAATTCCGTATCGATGGAAATTGTCTCTTTCTTCATACCATGTCTCTTTTCTTCAAAAATGGGGTTACAGTCGATCTCTATCATAAAAATGGGATTGGTAGGGTTCACGGGCGTCCAGGAAAGTTTCAGCGATAAAGCGCCATACGAAAACTCTCATACGGAAATTGTGTAAAACCCCATTTTCCGCCGGACACCCTATAGCAAAAATAGTTGGATTCACGCCAGTGGGAAGGGGGAAAGAACATTTCTCAAATCCCCGAAATACCCAGGCGCCACCACTGCCCAGATGGCCCTTCTTTAATTTTCGCTTTTCAAGCGAACGGGCAGAACCAGGAACAAAAATGCGTTTCCTTCACGCGGGAGCACCTTCATGGGGCTGAGCGGCCCATTCAGCTGCACTTTGACCTCGTCTCCATCCGCATTGCGCAGCGCATCCAGCAAATAGCGATTGTTGAAACCAATCTCCACATTGTTCCCCGTGATCTGCGCTGCAAATTGATCGTTTGCGCGGCCCATGGAGGTGGAACAGGAGAGCTTGATTTCGTTGTCCTCAAACACACAGCGCACCGGGCTCTTCAGCCGGTCGGTAATCAGCAGGGAGACGCGCTCCACGCTGTCCACAAAGCTGCGGGTATTTACTAAGACCTCCGTGCTGTTCGCCGCGGGGATCGCCGCTTTATAATCGAGGAATTCTCCCTCCAACAGGCGGGAAATCACCGTATAGTTTCCGATTTTGAAAAGGATATGGCGGCGGCCCACCAGCAGGGAGAGAATTTCCTCTTCACTGTCGCTGAGCAGTTTCGTCACCTCGCTGAGCGTCTTACCGGGGACGACAAAGCTCGTCTCCTCTGTGCTCTGTACCGGCTCTTCGCGGATCGCCAACCGGTATCCGTCCACGGAGACCAAGCGGAGCACGCCGTTTCCCAATTCAAACAGAGTGCCGGTATGGATGGGCTTTGCATCTGTATCCGCCACGGCAAAAATGGTCTGGCGGACCATGCTCTTTAACAAACTGTGCGGCAGATCGATCGAAGTTTCTCCCGTGATCGAGGGGATTTCAGGATATTCTTCCGCCGGGATGCCGACGATGGAAAATTCGCTCGGCCCACATGTGATCGCCGTAATATTTTTTTCATCAGAACTGATACAGACCTGTTCTGCGGGCAGACGCCGCACAATATCTCCGAACAGACGTGCGCTCAAAACAAGACTGCCGGGCTGTTCCACAACCGCTTCGATGCTGGTGGTCATACCCAGTTCGAGATCGTACCCGCACAGGGTCACTTCATTTTCGCGCGCGCGAAGGAGAATGCCTTCCAGCGCGGGAATAGAGGACTTTGTGGAAACCGCGCGCTGTACGTTGGAAACCGCATCTGTTAATTGTTGTTTGCTGCATGTTATTTTCATCATATCACCCTTTGTTTCACCGGAATGTCGGCTCCGGATGGTTTTCCACGATGTTTGCGGCGTTTCCACCGCAACTTACGGTTTTCTCTTAATAAAAGCATTGCATTGGATAGCTTTTGATTTAGTACCAGCAGTAGGGGCCGGGGAAATGTGGAAAATTTGCTTAAATCCAGCGCTGGTGCGGAAAAATGCGTGTGAATTTTCATTCTTTGTATGTTTATGCATTGTGGAAGAGTGTATTATCAACCGCAGATTCAACTGGATGTTGAAAACTCTGTGGGGAAAGTTGAAAACACGTTAAAAGATTTCGGGGTATAAAAACACTGCTATTTCACGGTATCTTATTCGGAAACAGCTGAAAATTTTCTATACTATTTGTAATATTTAAGATAGACGGATGGCGCGGACAGGCTTCTTTGGTGTCTACGGCAAGCGTACGCCGCCATTCATGGATCGCAGTGTCGTCCTGGCCTGCGACGGTTTTCAGTGGCAGCACCCGGAATTTTTTCTCCGCCGTGCCTTCTGAAACCATTCCCGACGGCAACCATTTGCAGCATTTATCTGAAAACGGCTGTACCGCATCCCGCGGGAAACCCTCACCGATCATTCGGGAGCCTGCTGTGGGTCCAGACTAGCCTGGCGGGAGCTGGTTCTTTCTACCCGGGACACGCAGTGCGTTTCGCGCCTATGGCGATTCTCTTCGCAGTCCCGGACCGACCCGGGAGCGGCTCTTTCCGTCCGGCCAACGTTTGACTTATTTTTAAGATAAAAATTTGGACCGGCCGTGCATGCAAACTTGGTTTGCTTCAGCCTGCTTAGCGGTCGCGGATATTTTTAATGATATCCTCGACGGTGCCTTTGGTCTTTGGATCGCGGGCCATAGCCTTTTCCACCTGCTGGATGGCATAGACTACGGTAGAATGATCGCGTCCGCCAAACTCCTCGCCGATGGAGGTCATGGGCATCTGCGTGATCTCGCGCACAATGTACATAGCGACTTGACGCGCGTTTGAAATATTTGCAGAACGTTTGCTCGAGCGGATGTCCTCCGGACTGGACCCGTAGGTGCGTGCGACTTCCTCAATGATTTTTTCGACGGTCACAGGGACCGGCTGCTCGTTGTTCATGATGTCGCTCACCGCCATCTGCGCCGTGGTCAACGTGGGGGAATCCCCATTCAGCAGATAGTACGCCTTCATCTTTTTGACCGTACCTTCCAACTGGCGGATATTGTTCTTCAGGCGGTTTGCAATATATTCGACCACATTGTTCGGCAGATCGATACCGAGCAGTTCCGCCTTGCGCTTGATGATTGCAATGCGCGTTTCAAAATCCGGCGGCTGGATGTCTGCCGTCAGGCCCCATTCAAAACGGGTCAAAAGGCGTTCTTCCAGGGTCGCGATGTCCTTGGGCGGACGGTCGGATGTCAGGACAATCTGTTTCTTGGCCTCATATAAGGTATTAAAGGTGTGGAAGAATTCCTCCTGCGTGGATTCCTTTCCCGCGATAAACTGAATATCGTCCACCAGGAACACGTCCGCCTTGCGGTACCGTTGGTGGAATTCCGCCGTGGTGCCGTGCCGGATCGCCTCAATCAGTTCGTTGGTGAATTCATCCCCCTTGATATAGACGATGTTCATCTCTGGATGTGTGCGGGAGATCTCATTACAGATCGCATAGAGCAAGTGCGTTTTTCCAAGACCGGAGTTTCCATAAATAAACAGCGGATTGTACAGGGTGGCGGGTTTTGTCGCAACCGCCATGGACGCTGCATGTGCAAATTTGTTCGACGGCCCTACAATAAAGGTGTCAAACGTGAATTCGTAATCATCGTTTTGAGAAGAGGGGTCTTCCTCCTCATCCTTATCGGTGGCAGGAACATCCTCTGGTACGCAGATCTGCACCTGGATACCCGGCCCGAAAATTTCAGATACCGCGTCGCCGAGCAAATTCATATAGCAACGGTTCAGCGTCTGCCTGTGAAATTCGTTGGGAGCCTTCAAGAGGGCCACGCCCTTTGCAAAATCCAGACTGACCGGCTCAATGCGGCTGATCCAGGTGGTGTACGCTACCTCGGTAATATGTTTTTTGCAGTAATCGCAAATAAAACTCCAGGCTTCGGTAAAAGATTCCATAGATTGAACCTCCGTGTTTTAAAATCGTCCTTCCTGCTCTTTTTCCGCACAACAAATAGAGCCGGCAAACAGGTTCCGGCAAAATCGCGTCCGAGATGTATTTGGAGATAGGTACACCTCAGACAGTATATATCTTATAGTAACACAATTTCACGGCTTTTACAACTTTTCCACAATCAGAAATCGATTTGGTGAAAAGCTGTGGAAAACATTTTTTATTAGAATCGGCACCCTTTGTTTTAAGAAGAGCGAACACCCCCTACATATAGAGAAAACCAGCAGGAAAATTTTCTTATCGAGGCAAAAAATATGGAAATTTTTTTGATTGGCGAGATGGTTCCGTGCGGAGAGACGCCGCGTTGATTGAAAATTGATCTGTTCAAAGAAGGGAAAGTTTTTGTATGGAAAAAATTGCGGAAATGTGCTTATTTTTATTTTTTTAGATGCGTGACAACAGTATGTTGTGTTATAATAACCTCACATTGAAATTGCAGCTTTGCAGTGGTTTTTACATGGCGCAACCGGCTTACCAGTTTGGTAGTTTTTATGTTTCTGCATGTTATGGTAAAGGCG
>DBFXIC010000236.1:0-7214 GCA_048455095.1 Anaeromassilibacillus sp. | reverse complement strand
GTTTGATCGGATAATTAAGAATTGACGATTACTATTTGTATTATTTTATCCGTTTATACAATCCTAATAGATTTTCTGCCAATGACTTCCTCTAGATCCGCTCTCCACGTTCTAAAAACTCCTGAATCTTCTGTTTTGCCCGAAAAATTCGTATACGTACATTTTCTTCTGAAATTCCCAGAAGATTTCCCACCACACGGTTGGAAAGCCCATAATAATATTTCAATACGATAACATCCTGATAATTGGAGCGCAATTTCGGCAAATATGGAAATGAGCGTTTTTCCAGACTCCGTAGAATTTCATCCTGTTCTTCTCCCAAAGGATTAAACATGCTGTCACTTGTCTTTCGAAAAGATTTAGCCGCATTGCGAGCTGTAATAATCATCAATGCTTTTAAGTCGGTCGGGGGAATTCGTCGGATCCACTCTTCTGCAGTAATCAACCTCTGCTCTGCATACAGCGTCGCCTCTTCCGCCTGCTCTTTCTCTTCCAAAATTCGTTTGGCCTCCTGATATAAATCCATGTGATAATGCTCTAAAATTGTCGCCATTTCAGGAGTTTCCTGTCGGCTTTTGGATTCCTTAGGATCTCTTATTTCATTTGATTTCATGGTTCATGCATCACCTTATGTAATGTTTTCCAAGCAATATTGGCGTAAGAACAATTTCTTAACCATCCCATCCAACGGTAAAATGCCAATCACAACGTTCATTGGGGCAATTGAAAGTGCGTCTACGGCCTTCTGACCCTTGGATTTCCAATAAAATTGCTGTGTAAAATTTTCCTAAATAATAGTTCATCATCATTATACCATAAAATCACAATAAATAAGCCTCCGAAGACAAATTGTCCTCGGAGGCAAGCAAGAAATTCTTATTTCTTTTTGTAAGTCATCACTGCGGTTTCGCCAGCTGTTACATCGCCGGTGATAAAATCAATGTTTTTGAGGTCGTCCATCGTAGTGACAATACAGGGAGAAATTGTTTGGAAGCCCTTAGCGGCGATCGCCTCAATGTCCATATCCATCAGCTTATCGCCCACATTGACATGATCGCCCACCTTCACGTGGCAGGTAAAGCCCTCACCATTCAACTTGACCGTATCGATGCCCAGGTGAACCAAAACCTCTGTGCCGTCGTCTGCCTCAATGCCGACCGCATGGAAGGTGTGCGCAACCTGTGCAATTGTTCCGGAAACCGGAGCCACCACGGTATTGCTGGTAGGGATAATCGCAATGCCGTCGCCCAGAACCTTTTCTGCGAAGACCGGATCTGGCACTTCCGTGATTGGAACCGCTCTGCCGGTCTGCTGTGCCATGATTTTGCTATCCTTTTTACCGAATAATCCCATAAAAGATACCTCCCAAATTTTCTGACGGGTGCTGCGCATCCCGTTCTCTTTCCGCGCAAAGTCCCCAAAGGAACCTGTAGACCAAATCATACGCTCGCACAAACGATACGCACAGGCCCACATATGCACAAACTTAGTCTGCACATTTTTCATCATTTTGCAACGGATCATTTGAAAACAGCAGTCCCCCTTGTTCGCATGAGGGGGACTGCTGCGCTTTCACTTAAATGACAGGTAGAGATTACAGATATTTCTTCATCGCTTCCACAAGAGCTTCCGCCTTCGTGCCAACGATAACCTGCGTAACCTGATCGCCAGCCTTCATAACGCCGGAAGCGCCGAGGGCCTTGATCGCCTTATCGTCGATGTTCTTGTTGGTCTTGAGAACCAGACGGATACGGGTGATGCAGGATTCGATTTCCTTGACGTTCTCTTTGCCACCCAAAGCATCGACATACTTCTTCGCAAGGCCGTCATAACCCTGATCTTTGACCAGCTTGGAGAAGCCTTCCGCCTCTTCATCGTCGTCATCCTCACGGCCCGGGGTCTTGAGGTTGAACTTGACAATTGCAAAACGGAACACTATGTAATAGATCACACCAACGACAAGGCCGATCGGGATCAGCATCCACGGATTCTGTGCCAGCGGCACCCAGGAGCTGAAGAACAAATCAACAAAGCCTGCGCTGAAGTTGAAGCCTGCACGGACCGGGAGAGCGGCGACAACCGCCATAGAGATACCGGTCAGCAGAGCATGCACAACATACAGAGCCGGAGCAAGGAACATGAACGCGAATTCCAACGGCTCGGTAACGCCGCTGACAAATGCGCACAGCGCGCCGGCGAAGAGGATACCTGCAGCAACCTGCTTCTTGCCGGGTTTCGCAGTGTGATACATCGCCAGAGCCGCAGCCGGGAGACCGAACATCATGACCGGGAAGAAGCCGGACATGTACATGCCGGTGACGCCGGGAGTGCCGGTGCCGCCCCAGAAGTTGCCCAGATCATTGATGCCGGCAACGTCAAACCAGAACACGGAGTTCAGAGCGTGATGCAGGCCAACCGGGATCAACAGTCTGTTGAAGAAGCCATAGATGCCAGCGCCAATTGCGCCCAGGCCAATGATTGCCTCGCCGAATGCCACGAGTGCATTGTAAACGACCGGCCATACGAAGAAGAAAATCAAGCCGACTACAACGCTGACAACAGCGGTGACGATTGCAACAGAACGCTTGCCACTGAAGAAGGACAGTGCCTCCGGCAGCTTGGTGTTCTTAAAGCGATTGTAGCACATTGCGCCAACAACGCCGCAGATGATGCCGATGAACTGGTTGTTTGCCTTGGAATAAGCTGCTGCTGCTTCCGCGCCCGTGAGGACAGCGACAACACCAGGATTCAGGATCTGCTGGACCATCAGCCAGGAAACCAAGCCGGCCAGCGCGGATGTACCTTCGTGATCGTCGCTCAAACCGATAGCGACACCGATTGCGAACAGAATGGGCATATTGTCGATGATTGCGCCGCCGACCTTCACCAGGAAGAACGCGACCGGGTTCGGATCACCAACACCGGACATAACAGAGGAACTGATCATGTAACCAATTCCCATCAGGATACCTGCTACAGGCAAGCAGGCGATCGGAAGCATCAAAGCTTTTCCAAGCTTCTGAAGCTTTGCAAGGACCTTTTGCATAATTTTACCTCCTCGAAAAAAATTAATTGGACTTGTTCGAAAGAGAAGATCTGATGAATTTGTGCAAACAACAGGCATATGCCACACGAAAAGCAAAGAACCGGCTTATATGCCGTAGCTTTAGCACTGCAAATCCTGTTGGTTGCGGAGTAAAACGTTGACTGGAATTTTCAAACAAGGCCTAATACAAACCGGGTCCCTTTCCCGGTTTCTAACTAATCAAGCTGCTGGACTGTTTTGCGCAGTTCCAGCACAGTGCCCGGCGTCACTGAGAGTT
This sequence comes from Anaeromassilibacillus sp., assembly GCA_048455095.1. GTDB lineage: Bacteria > Bacillota > Clostridia > Oscillospirales > Acutalibacteraceae > Anaeromassilibacillus. The sequence continues at coordinate 3,891 of DBFXIC010000236.1, read as the reverse complement.
CATCGACGCCGATGTCCAGATAGAATTTTGTCAGCTCCGTATCGGCAGCGGACTCACCGCAGATGCCAATCCAAATGCCCGCCTTCTTTGCGTTCTCCGCAGCGATTTGAATCATGCGGAGCACTGCGGGATGACGCGGATCATACATAGCAGAAATCTGCGGATTCATGCGGTCCACCGCGAGAGTATATTGCGTCAAATCGTTTGTGCCGACGCTGAAGAAGTCGACCTCTTTCGCCAAAAGATCGCTCAAAACCACCGACGCCGGCGTTTCAATCATGATGCCGACCTCGATGTCCGGTGCAAAGGCGACGCCCTCCGCCGTCAAATCAGCTTTCACCTTTTCCAGCAGTTCTTTAATCTCCTTGACCTGTTCCACAGAGGTAATCATCGGGAACATGATCGCGAGCTTGCCGAACGCCGAGGCGCGTACCAGCGCACGCAGCTGCGTGATAAAGAGTTCCTGCCGGTCGAGGCTGATGCGGATCGCACGATAGCCCATGGCCGGATTCTCTTCTTTGGGGATATTCAAATAGGGAACCTGTTTGTCGGCGCCCAAATCCAGTGTGCGGATGATGACGCGCTTACCGCCCATCCCTTCCAACACGGTTTTGTACGCTTCAAACTGCTGTTCCTCTGTCGGGAAATCTTCACTCTCCATGTACAGGAATTCGCTGCGGAACAAACCAATACCATCTGCGTCATTCTCCAAAACCATCTCCACATCGCTGGGGTGGCCGATATTGGCATTGATCTCAATCTCTACGCCGCTCTTCGTGACCGCCTTGGTTCCCTTGAGCTGTTGGAGATCTTTTTGATGCTGTAAAAAGGCCTCGCGCTTCTCTTCGTAGGTTTTAAGCGTTGCCTCATCGGGCTCTACAATCACGTCTCCCGCGCCGCCATCTACGATGGTCAATACGCCATCCCTGAGGTCGGAAAAGGCGTCACAGAGGCCCACAACAGCCGGAATCCCCATCGTACGCGCAAGGATCGCTGAGTGCGAGCTCTTCGAGCCCTGCTCCGTGATAAAAGCAAGCACCTTACTTTTATCCATCTGCACCGTTTCACTGGGCATCAAATCGGAAGCCGCGACAATCGCCTCTTCCTTCAGGCTGTCCAGGCCGCTATCCAGGGCCGGATTTAAACAGCCGAGCAGCCGCTTGGAAATATCAAGCACGTCTGCGCTGCGCGCGCGCATATATTCGTCGTCCATCTGGGCGAACATGGTTGAAAACTGCTGCGCCGCCTGCCAGACTGCATATTCAGCGTTTACTTTTTCGTCCTTGATACAATCTTGAATCGCGTCAAAGAAGTCATCGTCCTGCAACATCATGATGTGGATCTGGAAGATCATCGAGTTTTCCTCGCCCACGCGTTTCAGGGCGTCGAGATAGATCTGATTCAGCGCCGACTCCGCCTCTTCTTTCGCGGATTCTACGCGTTTCAGCTCCGCCTCCACATCTGTGACAGGCTGTTTGGCGATCTTATCGTCCAGCTTGACGCAGAGCTTCAGCTTTCCGATCGCGATGCCATTGGAGGCCGCAATCCCCTTTATGGTCTGCATTTCACCACCGCTTTCTTTCACCATCTTTTCCGCTCACTACACATTACCACAACTGTGAATAATCTGTTAATGTAATATTTATATTATAGCTTTTTTAACAAATTGTCAACATATTTAAAAAAAATCCACGTCAGATTGTAAATCTTGTCCATTTTTGTGCAAAAATGGTAGACGTCTTTTCCGTAACGAACAATAAGCACCAAAAAAAGCATTGGACAAATAAATCAAGTTGGCTGAAATCTACCGTTCAGCGATGAAATCCTCTTCTGTAAATGATTACATTCCACTGATTGTCGTGAAAGTATACAAAAACAGACCGATTTAACAGAATAGCATAGGAAATTGCAGAGAGGATGGCTTGTCCTTCATTTCTTTGTCCACTATGCCTATCCTGCACTCTTTTATGAATTTCACACTTGCTGCAACAGTAGTATTTTCTTCCACAGCAAATTTCTTCCAGGCAGCAAAAAGCGGCGGCCCGGGCAAAAGCCCGAACCGCCGCCGCGCAAATACAACTATCTAACAAATCAAATAGTCATACTTATAAGCTTGGAGTCTGCCAATCTTCGGGAAGATTCTTATTTCACGGTAACCGTGCAAACCTTCACGCCATTGACATACACGCCAGTGCTCTGGCCAGCGACGTTCTGCGCATAAACTGCGAAGTAGTAGTCGTTGCCGTCAATCTTGCCAGCCTGGGTCTTCAGGACAGCGCCGTTGCCAACCGTAAAGGACGGAGCGGACGGAGCAGTGATCTTGAAGACATAGCGGCTGCCAGCAGTCAGGTCGAAGTCAACCGTCGTGTCGGAGGTGACAACCGGAGCAGTAACCTTGATGATGAAGAGCTTGGTTGCATTCTGGCCAGGAACCGTTGCATACACGCCAGCAGTGGTGCCGACTTCGCCGGTCGCCTTGATGGTGTAAACGGTCTTGCCGTCAGCAAACGGAGTCTTCAGAGCATGAACAGCAACGTTGCCAGTGCCGATGGTAACCGGAGCCTCAACAGAGGAGTTCACAGTGAAGTCCTTCGTGGAGCCCTGCGGAACTTCAACAATGCCAGACAGATCGCTGGAAACCGGAACTTCCTTGATAGCAGTTACGGTGCACTTAACGGAATCATAATCTTCCAGAGCATCGCCATCCTTATCAACAACCGTTGCATAGAGGTCGAAGCTGTTGGAGGTCGCATAAACGTCGTCATAATCCTTGACGTTGATGGTCAGGGTTGCGCCTTCCGCAGTGATATCAAAGATATCCTTGTCGGCGTCGCTGTAATCCCAAACAACGGAAGCGCCAGTCGGCAGAGAGGTGCTTGCCGGGTAGTTGGAAACAGTAACCGTGTTGGAGAAGCCCTTTGCGATGGTGACTTCGCTCTTATCGAGAGCCAGACCTGCAAAAGAAGTGCTCTTTACAAGATAAATATCCTGCTTATTTTCCGTCTTCTTTTCCATCTTATAACCATCGCCAACTACGCCATTGACATCAGTGACATCCTTACCAGTTCTGTAAGCTTCATCACCAACGCTAACGTTATTACCAGCAAGTCTCAGAATCACATTACCCGAAACTCCATCAGTCACAAGTAACTTAGCAACCGGAACAATCAGTTTACCGTCGCCAGAGAGTTCTTCCAACGTAACTGCACCAGTAAATTCAACGACGCCATTTTCATCGATGGACAAACTTGTCGCATCAACGTCACCGTTAACTTTAACATTTGCATCTTCAGTAGCGCTAATAGTATCCACATTAGTCATAGCATCAATTGTGCCCTGGAAATCATCAAAGGTAACATTGCCTTCATAATCACCATCAATTGTACCAATCTTAACATTTTTGCCACCATTCAATTTAATTTCAGCGGCACCATCAGCAACTAACTTACCAACAGATATTGTAGCATCTTCGCTGTCTGCTTCGACATTGATAGTTTTACCTTTTACAGCGCCTGTGATTGAAGTATTAATATCATCATCCTGTACATTCAGGTTGACTGTATCACCCGTAACATCACCACTCACAGAACCGCCAAGGACATCAACATTACCGCTAACATCAATGCCAGAAACACGGCCATCCGTTACAGTAACCGAAGTAACCATATTATCGGAATCTTCTGTGATGCTACCAACGCTACCACCGTCTACAGTGACATCCTTCGCATCTTCCACATCACCGACTTTGGCTTTATCATTGACTTTAAGATTTGTTACATTAGAAATGTCGCCCAAACTAGCAGTTCCTTCAATAGTAATACCATAAGAGTCTTTACCATCAATAGCATAACCGCTAATCTTTCTCTTGTCGAGATCCCAGTGTTCAATTGC
>DBFXIC010000235.1:0-19774 GCA_048455095.1 Anaeromassilibacillus sp. | reverse complement strand
GCGGTTTCTGTGCTGCTGGTGTTCAGCCTGTTGGTTGGCGGCACCATGGCATGGTTCACTGACACAGAAAAGGTCAATGCAAACTTTACAGCCGGTGTATTGGACATCAGCGTCACACCGGGGGAAAAGGATGCGGAGGATCTCAAGTTCGAGAATCTGCGCCCGATGTTGTACAAAAATTTCTACAACGAGCTGGATGACAACGGCAGTGAGAAATGGGACAACGACGTGACGCAGAAAGGCAACACTGGTTTGAAAGGCAGCGATTATAAGCCGGTTCCGGCGTATTTTAAGCCAGTCGTCGTCACAAACAAGGGCACGCTCCCCACAATCGTAAAAATTTCCATGACAGCTGCCACAGTGGCGGACAAGGAGCCGATTCTGACCAAGGACAACGTGACGATCAAGCAGGTTCCTGGCGCCGAGCAGGATTGCGCAAACCGTCTGGCGCCTGTTTTGAAGGTGTTCATTTATAAGGATGTAGACGGTGAGTGGACGCTTGTAAAGGACACGAACCTGAACAACGCCTACGATGAAAAAGCAGCAAACCCAGATGAGACTGTTTCTGAAAACACTGCGAGGGAATCCTACAATACATACACTACGGTGGTTATCCCGGCAGGGGGATCCGAGAGATATGTGATCGCAGGATATTTGCCGGAGACAGTAAACAATGCCTACCAGGGCCAGCACTATCATGGGCAGTTGGTCTTGAACGCTTACCAGGCGGATGAGGGCGCAGGCGGTGGCACTCCGGATTCGGGCAGCAGCGAGAAGCCGGATCCGGATGATCCTTTTAAAAACAACGTAACGATCGAATGGCGCGAGGGAACGGCAACGGGAACGCTGGTAAAGAGTTTGAAAGACAGCGTAACGGCAGACGCTACGATTTCTGCGGCCGATTATGCAGCGCCGGCCAATTATGCCTATGATCCCGCAGACCAGTCCACCGCAGTAACGGTAAATAAAGAGACTGGCGTTGTAACGCCTGCTACGGTGATCTTCACCGTGAAAAAGACGGACTCCGATTTTGCCGGGGGCGACGGCACAGAGGAGAACCCGTTCCTTATTATGAATGCACAGCAGTTTAACAAAATCCGCGATTACAGCGATAAATTCTTTATCTTGGGCGCAAATATCGAATTGGGCGACTACACGCCGACGCCTTCCCTCAGCGGTGGTTTGAACGGCGAATACAAGGGCACAGCATACACTGTGAGCTATTCCATCGACGGTTCGGACAACCTGGGCCTGTTTGTGAATAACACGGGCGTATTGAAAAACCTGACGGTGGAAGGCACGATCAACAGCAGCGGCAACAATGTGGGATCTGTTGCGGTGATCAACGCCGGCGCGATCCAAAATTGTACCTCTTCCGTGGAGATCAACGGAACGCTGACAACTTTTGATGACGTGGAAGCCAATCCTAAGAGAAATAACCACTTTGGTGGACTGGTTTCTACCAATGCAGCCAAAGGAACCATTCAAAATAGCAGCTTTACAGGAACCATCAATCCTGAATTAACACTTCCTGTGCAGATTGCGGCCATATATCATGATTCCCACGCCTATATTGGCGGTTTGGCAGCTCACAACGAGGGAACGATTGAGGACTGCTCTTTGACAGTTCCCGAGAATGGCAGAAATGTATCCGGTTCCAACTATGTTGGAGGAATCGTTGCGGTGAATGAAGCCACTGGCGTGATCAAAAATGTCACAACCACCGGCGTCACTGCAGATTTCCCGGTTACGCCGAGTAGCCCTGAACTCTTCACTAACAGCCAGACGGTTGCTGTGAACAATGGCACATATCAATAATAGAGAGGAGAAATCGAAATGAAGCATTTCATGAAATGGAAGCGTTTCTTTGCGGTTGCCTTGATGGCAATGCTGCTGGTCACGGCGATCTCCGTGTCTGCTGCGGCTCAGGCGAATTCCTATGTTGAAATTCGCTGCACCAGTTCCTCTGTGAGTTTAAGAGCAGATAAACCTTCAACCTATGAGGGCTATGATGTTACATATACGACAAAGTATGGCTTGCCGGCTGTAAAGATTGACTTGGGGACCTATAATGTAAATAACAAATCTTTCCGAATCCCGGAGTTGAGCACGTTTTTTGATGTGCCAAAAGGCTGTTCTGTCAATTATGTCATGACTGATAGTGGACAACGGAGCGAAAAAAGCAGCATTTTGTTAAAAAATAGTGGAAATCACCTGGTCTATTATCTAAAAGGAACCCCTGAACCTGAGACAAAAACGGCCACCATCAAGGTTTACGGCCGCGGGGATGTCGGCGGCTGGAGCGGCCCGACTGCCAGCAATCCCAAAACATATGAGGTGAAGCTGGATCAGAAGCTGGGCAGCATGGCTTATGGATATTTCACTATTCCGTCCTTGGAATCCGCCGGTTTTGCAATCACTGATCCCACAACAAAGTTTTCCCACTGCACTACCTCGATTTCTAATTATCAGCAGCCCGGCACAACTGTGCGTGTAACCGAATATGACTCGAATAATTATGTTATCTACGAGTTCGAGAAGAAGTCCCAGGAAGAAACAGCAAAAGACTTTACAGTCTATTTTGCGGACGAAGAGGGGCGCATTCCTTCTCTCTCTTATGATGTCCATTTTGACACCTATGGTTCAAAAACGATAGATTCCAGCCACGTATATAGATATCTGGCGGAAAATTATTACACGTTGAATCCGATAGATCAAAGTCAGACCATTACCTATTCCAGCGACGGCAGCTTCAGTCCGACGGAAGTGGTATTTACGGTCTCGAGAACGACAAATACGTTCTAAACAGTTCAATTGAATTTTAGAAAAGGGAGCCTTTGCGGGCGGTTCAAAAAGAATCGCAGCGTGAAGGCTCCTTTTTATTGTTTCCTTTTCTGTGATATGTTATAATAAAAATGCATAAATTTTATCACTCTGCATTTAAAAACATTGTATATGGTGAAACGGGAGGAACGTTCTATGAAGGTACGCGACGTAGTACAAATTTTAAAGGCGGATATCTTGGTGGAGGGCGACCTTGACACCGAGGTGCGCACGGCGTGCGGCAGCGATATGATGAGCGATGTGCTGGCCTTTGTAAAGGATCAGTCCGTGCTTCTGACGGGCCTGACGAACCCGCAGGTGGTGCGCACAGCGGAGATGATGGACATGCACTGCATCATTTTTGTGCGCGGAAAGGAGATCGACGATGCCATTCTGGAATTGGCCAGGGAAAAAGAGATTACCGTGCTGAAAACCCCCTACCGCATGTTCACCGCCTGCGGACTGCTTTATACAAACGGCCTGTCAGGAGGGTGTGATATTTCATGAGCGCCCTGAGTTTTGATTATGTAGTTCCGGGGGACGATTTTACCCAGGCGGGCGCGGCTTCCAGCGATGTCAAACGGAAGCTGAAAAAGATTGGCTACAGCGCGGATGTAATCCGGCGCGTGGCCATCGCCATGTATGAGGGGGAAATCAATATGGTCATCCACGCGGGCGGCGGCACGGCGCACGTGGAGATCGATCCGGACAAAATTTACGTGATTCTGGAGGATCACGGCCCCGGCATCAAGGATCTGAGCAAGGCCATGCAGGAGGGTTGGTCCACGGCCCCGGACAACGTGCGCTCCCTGGGTTTCGGCGCGGGTATGGGTCTGCCGAACATCAAAAAATACTCCGATATCCTGGATATAGACACCAAGGTGGGCGAGGGGACTTCCCTTTATATGACGGTGTTTACGGATCGGGAACGGGCAGGCGGGTGATTGAAAGGTGGACAAATTTTTCCATTCGGTCATTCTGGACACGGACAAGTGCATGGGATGTACCAATTGTATCAAACGCTGTCCTACGGAAGCGATCCGTGTGCGCGACGGTAAGGCACAGATCATCTCTGAACGCTGCATCGACTGTGGGGAGTGCATCCGTGTCTGTCCGCATCACGCTAAACGAGCGCGATTTGACCATTTTTCCATGTTGGACAACTTTACATATAAGATTGCGCTGCCCGCGCCCGCGTTGTTCGGACAGTTTAACAATCTGGACGACATCGACATCGTACTCACAGGCCTCAAGGGCATGGGCTTCGACGAGGTATATGAGGTTGCACGCAGCGCCGAGTTGGTTTCCGACGCGACGCGCAAGCTAATGCAGCAAGGAAAGCTGGAACGCCCTGTCATCAGTTCAGCATGCCCGGCGGTGGTTCGCCTGATCCGTGTCCGCTTTCCGGAGCTTTGCTCCCATGTGCTGCCGCTCAATTCCCCGATGGAGACGGCCGCGCGCTTCGTGAAGAAGGAGGCAGCAAAAAAGACTGGCCTTCCCATGGAGAAGATCGGCGCGTTCTTTATTACGCCGTGTCCGGCAAAGGTGACGGACACCAAATGTCCCATCAGCACCAGGACGTCCTATGTGGACGGGGCGATTGCGATCAGTGAAATTTTCCCTTCGCTTGTGGAGAAGATGGAGAAGGCGGAATCGGTAGAGCCCTTGATGGAGTGCGGCGTTATCGGCGTGGGCTGGGCCTCCAGCGGCGGCGAAGCGGCGGCACTGCTCAACGATAAATATCTGGCGGCAGACGGCGTGGACAACGTGATTCGTGTATTGGAGGAGCTTGAGGACGAGCGCATCAAGGAGCTCGACTTTATCGAGTTGAACGCCTGTGCTGGCGGCTGCGTGGGCGGTGTGCTCTGCGTGGAAAACGCCTATGTGGCGAAGGCGCGCTTACAGCGCCTGCGCAGGTATCTGCCGGTCGCGCAGAACCATCTGGAGGCGGATATTCCTCCTTGTATGCAGTGGCAGGACAATCTGGAGTTTGCGCCTGTGCTGAAGCTCTCGGACGATATGAGCGAGGCGCTGCGCATGATGGCGGACATCGACAAAATCTGTGATAAGCTCCCGGGGCTAGACTGTGGTTCCTGCGGCGCACCTACCTGCCGCGCCTTTGCGGAGGACGTGGTGCGCGGTTCCGCTAAGGAAAATGAATGCATCTTTATTTTGCGTGAGGAAATCAAACACGTTGCTCAGGCGCTCTCCTCCATGGGAGGATTTGTGCCGGGACATAACAAGGAGGCTGGTTCCAATGACCGTTAAAGAGCTCTGTGACAAAATGGGCCTGCGTGTATTGGTGGGGGAGGACCTTTCCCGCGAGGTGACCGGAGGCTATACGGGCGATCTGCTCAGCTGGATAATGGCCCGGCTGCCCGCGGACGCGGCGTGGTTTACGGTGATGGGCAATGTGAATGCAATTGCGGTGGCATCTCTGGCGGACGCAGCATGTATCGTCCTCACGGACAACGCCTCACTGGACGAGGATGCCCGCAAAAAGGCAGAGCAACAAGACATCCTTGTTTTAAGCAGCGAAAAGAACAGCTATGAGCTTGGCGCATGGCTGGCGGAACTGCTTAAGGGATGAAGCTCTTTTACGACCTGCACCTGCACTCCTGCCTTTCCCCCTGCGGGGACGACGATATGACACCGTACAACCTGGTCAATATGGCAAAGCTTTTGGGCTACGACATCATCGCGCTGACAGACCACAATTCCTGCCGCAATGTCGCCTCCGCGGTCAGAGTGGGGGAGCAGGCCGGCCTGGTGGTGGTGCCGGGTATGGAGCTATGCACACAGGAGGAGGCGCACGTCGTGTGCCTGTTCCCGGATGTGCCGGCCGCCGAGGCCTTCGGCGCCTTTGTGCGGGAAAGGAGTATGCCAGTCAAAAACCGGCCGGAGATTTTCGGACGCCAGTTGGTGATGAACGAGGCAGATGAGGTGCTGGGAGAGGAAGAGATCCTGCTCATCAATGCGACGCAGATCAGTGTGGACAGTGCCCTGCGGGAGGCGCGGCGCTTCGGTGGAACCGCGTTCCCAGCGCATGTGGATAAGCCCGCTTACAGCGTGATTGCAGCCCTGGGCGCGATCCCCACGGAGGCGGGGTTTCACACGGCGGAGGTCAGCTTTTCTGGGGACCCAGAGGGACTGAAACAGACGCATCCAGAACTTTCCGGAATGCTGATTTTGCGCAATTCCGACGCGCATTATCTGGAGCATATGCGGGACCCAGAGCAGGTACTGGACCTGCCGGAAGCCTCTGCGCCGGCGCTCATCCAGCTTTTGGATAGGCAAAGTCCATAAAATTCCAAAACCTTTTTTATTATTATTAAACATGATTGATTCAAGAGAATTTCGTGATGAAAATACGTTAAAAATGTAGATTTTGACCGAACAGTATGCTATAATAATACACAATGCATATGCGCCGAAATGTTCGAAATTTTACGAAACATATAGGCTGCATTTGGAAATCACAGGGAGGAACAAGCATGCAAAAAAAGATCAGCAATCTGCCTTTTCAAGGCACTCCGGAGCAGGAAGCAAAGCTGCACGAAGTGATTGAGAAGCACAAGGACGACAAAGGCGCAATCATGCCGGTCCTGCAGGAAGCGCAGGAAATCTATGGATATCTGCCGGTGGAAGTGCAGACCATGGTGGCGGAAGGCCTCAATAAGCCGCTGGAGGAAGTCTTCGGCGTGGCGACCTTCTACTCCCAGTTTTCTCTTACACCGAAGGGTAGATATAATATCTCTATCTGTCTCGGCACGGCGTGCTATGTAAAGGGCGCCGCCGCTATTCTGGATAAGGTAAGCGGAGCACTTGGCATCCAGCCGGAAGAGTGCACGGCCGACGGCAAATTCTCTTTGACCGCTTGCCGCTGCATCGGCGCTTGTGGCCTGGCACCGGTTATGACCATCAACGACGATGTCTACGGCCGTCTCGTGCCGGAAGAGATCGACGGAATCCTGGCAAAGTACAACGACTAAGATGCGGGAGTTATCTTTAAATGTGATGGACATCGCGCAGAATTCCATTTCAGCAGGAGCGTCGTGCATCACGGTGGATGTCTGTGAGGACTCCGCCGGGGATCGCCTGACGATCACCATTGGCGACAACGGCCGCGGGATGACCGCGGAGCAGGTTGCCCATGTGACGGACCCTTTTTTCACCACGCGCACCACGCGCAAGGTGGGCCTCGGTATCCCGCTCTTCAAAATGGAGGCGGAGATGACGGGCGGCGGGCTGCGGATTGATTCCACACCCGGAGTGGGGACGACGGTGACGGCGGTATTTGTGCCTTCCCATGTGGATTTTATCCCTTTGGGGGACATCAATTCTACGATTCTGCTTCTTATCACCTGCAATACGGATCGGGATTTTGTGTTTCATCGCAGAATGGATGACCGCGAATTTACATTGGACACCCGCGAGCTGCGCGGGATCCTGGGCGAGGAAGTCGAACTGAACGCTCCCGATGTGGTGGAGTGGATCAAAGGCTTCCTGGACGAACAAACACAAAGCATCAAAGGGGAGAAAATATAGTATGAAGTCGTTAGCTGAACTTCAGGCAATCAGGGATAAAGCCCGCAATAAGGTTACGCTGCGCGAAGGACAGGACGACGCGATCCGCGTGCTGGTCGGCATGGCCACCTGCGGCATCGCGGCGGGCGCACGCCCGGTCCTCACCGCCATCGTGGATGAGGTGGCAAAAAGAGGCCTCCAGAACGTCATGGTGACCCAGACGGGATGCATCGGCATCTGCCAGTTCGAGCCGGTCGTCGAGATCGTCGAACCCGGCAAGGAGAAGATCACCTATGTGAAGATGACGCCTGAGAAGGCGGTCCGCATGGTGAACGATCATCTGGTCAACGGCAACGTCGTCACGGAATACACCATCGGCGCAAATTCAAAATAAGGAGGCTGTAAAATGTATCGTTCGAATGTACTGGTCTGCGGCGGTACGGGCTGTACCTCCTCCAACAGTGAGCTGATTATCGAGAGGCTCAATGAGGAGATTGCCGCAAAGGGCCTTGAAAAAGAGGTCAATGTCATCCGTACGGGCTGCTTTGGCCTCTGTGCCCTGGGCCCGATTATGATCGTCTATCCCGAAGGCGCGTTCTACAGCATGGTCAAGCCGGACGATGTGCCGGAGATCGTGGAAGAGCATCTGCTCAAGGGCAGAATTGTCAAACGCCTTCTTTATAAAGAGACTGTGGTGGAGGATTCCAACTCTGTCAAGTCCCTGAACCATACGCCGTTCTATGAGAAGCAGAAGCGCGTTGCTCTGCGCAATTGCGGCGTCATCAACCCCGAGGACATCGATGAGTACATAGCGGTCGACGGATATCAGGCGCTGGGCAAGGCCCTCACCGAGATGACCCCGCAGGAAGTCATCGACGTCATCACGAAGTCCGGCCTGCGCGGCCGCGGCGGCGCTGGCTTCCCGACCGGCAGAAAGTGGCTCTTTGCCGCACAGAACCAGGCGGATCAGAAGTATGTGTGCTGTAATGCGGACGAGGGCGACCCGGGCGCGTTCATGGACCGTTCCATTCTGGAAGGCGATCCGCACGCTGTGCTGGAAGCAATGGCGATTGCCGGTTATGCAATCGGCGCGACCCAGGGCTATATTTATGTCCGTGCAGAATACCCGATCGCTGTCAAGCGCCTGCAGATTGCCATCGACCAGGCCAGAGAGTACGGCCTGCTGGGCAAGAACATCTTCGAGACGGACTTCTGCTTTGACATTGAGCTCCGCCTCGGCGCAGGCGCGTTCGTCTGCGGCGAAGAAACCGCTCTGATGACCTCCATCGAAGGCAAGCGCGGCGAGCCGCGTCCCCGTCCGCCTTTCCCGGCGCTCAAGGGCCTGTTTGCTAAGCCGACCATCCTGAACAACGTCGAGACCTACGCCAACGTGGCGCAGATCATCCTGAAGGGCGCCGACTGGTTTAATTCCATGGGCACCGAAAAGAGCAAGGGCACCAAGGTGTTTGCTCTGGGCGGCAAGATTGAGCACACCGGCCTGGTGGAAGTCCCGATGGGTACTACCCTGCGCGAGATCGTCGAGGAGATCGGCGGCGGCGTCCCGGGTGGACATACCTTTAAGGCAGCGCAGACCGGCGGCCCGTCCGGCGGCTGTATCCCGGCCTCCCAGATGGATGTGCCGATCGACTATGACAACCTGATCGCTATCGGCTCCATGATGGGTTCCGGCGGTCTGATCGTTATGGACGACACCACCTGCATGGTGGATATCGCGAAGTTCTTCCTCGAGTTCACCGTCGACGAGTCGTGTGGCAAGTGCACCCCGTGCCGCGTGGGTACCCGTCGCCTGCTGGAGATCCTCAACAAGATCACGAGCGGCAACGGCACGCTGGAAGACATCGACAAGATGGAAGAGCTGTGCAACTATTTGAAAGAAAACTCGCTCTGCGCTCTGGGCCAGACCGCGCCGAATCCGGTGCTGTCCACCCTGCACTATTTCCGCGACGAGTACATTGCGCACGTCACGGAGAAACGCTGCCCGGCGGGCGCGTGTAAAGCGCTGACGAATTACTATATTATGGAAGACAAGTGCAAGGGCTGTACGCTCTGTGCACGCAACTGCCCGGTCAACGCCATCAGCGGCACCGTGAAAAAGCCGCATGTGATCGATACGAGCAAATGCATCAAGTGCGGCGCTTGCATGGAGAAGTGCAAGTTCAACGCCATTGTGAAGAAATAAGAAAGGAGTGTGCCATCAATGGATATGGTCAATATAAAAATCAACGGCATGCCCCTCTCGGTGCCGAAGGATTCTACGATTTTGGAGGCCGCAAGGTATGCGGGAATCAATATTCCCACCCTGTGCTTCCTGAAAGATATCAACGAAATCGGCGCTTGCCGTATGTGCGTCGTGGAAGTGAAGGGCGCAAGGTCCCTGGTTGCGGCCTGCGTATATCCGGTCAACGAGGGGATGGAAGTCTATACCAATACGCCGAAGATCCAGGAGTCCCGCAAGCTCACGCTGGAACTGCTGCTCTCCGTGCATGACCGGAAGTGCCTCACCTGTAAGCGCAGCGGAAGTTGCGAGCTGCAGGCCCTGTGCTATGAGCTGGGTGTGGACGACGCCGAGCATTTCGACGGCGCAAAGCCGGAGGCGATGGTCGACGAGTCCACCGATTATCTGGTGCGCGACAACGGCAAGTGCATTCTCTGCCGCCGCTGCGTCGCGGCATGCGCCAACCAGCACGTGGCGGTCATCGGACCGAACAGCCGTGGCTTTGATACGCATATCGGCTGCATGTTCGAGAAGCCGCTGGACAGCGTATCCTGCGTATCCTGCGGCCAGTGCATCGTGAGCTGTCCGACTGGCGCGCTCACCGAGCGCGACGAGTGCGATAAGGTGCTCGAAGCGATCAATGATCCTGAAAAGTACGTTGTGGTTCAGACGGCTCCGGCCATCCGCGCCACCTTGGGCGAATGCTTCGGCATGCCCGTGGGCACCAACGTCAAGGGCAAGATGGTCGCAGCACTGCGCCGTCTGGGCTTTGACAAGGTGTTCGATACCGATTTCGGCGCTGACCTCACCATTATGGAAGAGGCCACCGAGTTCCTGGACCGCGTGAAGAACGGCGGCGTGCTGCCGATGATCACCTCCTGCTCGCCCGGCTGGATTAAGTTCTGCGAGCATTACTTCCCGGATCTCCTGCCGAACGTTTCCTCCTGTAAATCCCCGCAGCAGATGACTGGTGCGATGATCAAGACCTGGTTCGCGGAGAAGAATAATCTCGATCCGAAGAATATCGTTGTGGTCAGCGTTATGCCCTGCACGGCGAAGAAGTTCGAAATCAAGCGCGACGATCAGGATGCAGCCGGCGATGATATTCCGGATACGGATATCGCTATTACCACCCGTGAGCTGTCCCGCCTCATCAACATGGCGCACCTCGATTTTGTCAATCTGCCCGACGAGGACTTTGACGACGCGATGGGCGTTTCCACCGGCGCGGCAGCCATCTTTGGCGCGACCGGCGGCGTGATGGAGGCCGCGCTCAGAACCGCGGCGGATGTCCTGGAAGGCAAGAGCTTGGACAATATCGAATACACTGAAGTGCGCGGCACCGAGGGCATCAAAGAAGCCGTCTATCATGTCGGCGGCATGGATGTCAAGGTTGCGGCAGTCAGCGGCCTGAGCAACGCCAACGAGGTCCTGGAAAAGGTCCGCAAGGGTGAAGCCGATTACCACTTCATCGAGATCATGTGCTGCCCGGGCGGCTGCGTCAATGGCGGCGGCCAGCCGATCCAGCCCGCGACAGTCCGCAGCTTTACCGATCTCAAGGGCCTGCGTGCGAAGGCGCTCTACGAAGAGGATAAGAACCTCCCGCTGCGCAAGAGTCACGAGAGCCCGCTGATCAAGCTGGTCTACGACGAGTATCTGGGCGAGCCCGGCAGCCACAAGGCGCACGAGCTCCTGCACACCAGCTATGTTGCGCGCAAGAGATTCTAAGAAATAGAGTCGGTTCAACTTTACAAGGGGCCCGGGCGGCATTGCCGCCCGGGCCTTTTTGCGTGCCTCAGTAAAAAGAGACTGTTCAAATGGACTTGACGCCAACGAGTTGAAATCAGGAACCCTTGCGGGGAAGGGCGGTGTTGCCTGCTTTTCTTTACTTTTACGAGCGAAATCAGTATAATAGGAACAACAACAGTTCCATTCAGGAGGTGCGCCTTGGAAAAGCTTTTACTGAAACATGCAAGGATTCTCGATCCATCGGACGGCAGGGACGAAATAGGAGATCTACTGATCGTGGACGGCCGCCTGGAACAGGTGGGCGGGACGATCGATGCGCCGGATGTGCAGATGTTCGACGCCACGGGCCTTGTGGCCGCGCCCGGTCTGGTGGATATGCATGTCCACCTGCGCGATCCCGGTTTTACGGAGAAGGAGGATATCCTCACCGGCTGCTGCGCGGCTGCTGCTGGCGGCGTGACCAGCCTGCTGTGTATGCCGAACACGAAGCCGACGATTGACACACCGGAGACGGTACGTTATATTCTGGAAAAGGCCGCGCAGGCGGACGCGCATGTCTATGTAGCGGCGGCCATTACAAAGGGGCTGCACAGCGAAGAAATGAACGACCTCGCCGCGCTGCGAGACGCGGGCGCAATCGGCCTGAGCGACGACGGCCGCCCGGTGGTGGATTCCCGCCTGATGGCTCGTGCGATGCAGGCTGCGCCGAAGCTAGGGATGCGTGTCGTCTCCCACTGTGAGGACCTCTATCTTTCCAAAGGCGGTCTGATGAACGAGGGGGAGGTCTCCCGCGAGTTGGGCGTACCGGGGGTGCCGGCCTCCGCGGAGGACTGCGGCACGGCGCGAGAGATTGCACTCGCGGAGTCATATGGAGTGCCGGTGCACATCTGTCATGTCAGCTCTCGCACCTCGGTCGCCATGATCCGCGACGCGAAGCGGCGGGGCGTGCAGGTGACGGCGGAGACGGCCCCGCACTATTTCAGCTTGACGGACGCGCTTTTGCGTGCAAAGGATGCGGATTTCCGCATGAGTCCGCCGCTCCGCACAGAGGCAGACCGGCAGGCCGTGATCGAAGGGCTGAAAGACGGCACGATCGATGCGATTGCAACCGACCATGCGCCGCATACCCCGGGCGAAAAGGCGGACTTTGCCACCGCGCCGAACGGAAGCATCGGCATGGAGACGTCCCTCGCCGCGGGAATCACCTATCTGGTCAAACCGGGATTGCTTTCCCTGCGCGACCTTCTGCGGCTTATGAGCACCGCGCCTGCGGTACTGCTGGGAATCCCGGCGGGAAAGCTTGCTGTTGGCATGCCTGCGGACGTCGTGTTGTTCGATCCGGATGAGCAGTGGACCGTAGATCCGGACAGGCTGCATGGAAAGAGCCGCAACGCGGTGTTCAAGGGAAGGGCCTTGACCGGCCGCGTGAAGATGACCATCTGCGGAGGAACAGTCGTCTATCGTGGCGATTGTTGAAAATAAAAAACAGAGAAAATAGAAGGGCGGAAAAAGAACATGGCATTTGACCGACTGATTGAACGGATCGCAGCATTGCAAAATCCCACAGTGGCGGGCCTCGACCCTAAGCTTGCCTATATTCCTTCCTATATTAAGGAAGAGGCCTTTGCGAAATACGGCAAAAACCTGGACGGCGCGGCTGCCGCCATCCTGGAATTCAACAAGGGCCTGATTGACGCGCTGTGCGGGATTGTGCCCGCAGTGAAGCCGCAGTGTGCCTACTATGAGATGTACGGTTGGCAGGGCGTCAAGACGCTGCACGATACCATCGCTTATGCGCGCGAAAAGGGTATGTTTGTCATCACGGACGGCAAGCGCAACGATATCGGCACCACGATGGAAGCGTATGCGGCGGCACATCTCGGCACTGTTTTGGTGGAGGACGAGCTCTGTGTGCCATTCGGCGGAGACGCGCTCACAGTGAACGGTTACCTCGGTTCCGACGGTGTCAAACCGCTGCTCTCCATCTGCCAGGCGGAGGATAAGGGCATTTTTATATTGGTCAAGACATCAAATCCGTCTTCGGGCGAATTGCAGAACCGCATCTTTGATGACAATCAGACGCTCTATTCTACGATGGGTACGCTCTGCGAGCAGTGGGGCGAAGCGCTTCCTGGCCAGTACGGTTATTCCGGCGTTGGTGCCGTCGTCGGCGCGACGTATCCGGAACAACTCCGCGAACTGCGTACCGCTCTACCGCATACGTTTTTCCTGGTGCCCGGCTACGGCGCGCAGGGCGGCGGTGCAAAGGACGTGGCTCCGGCATTCGATGCAAACGGGCGCGGCGCAATTGTCAACGCCTCCCGCTCTATTCTCTGCGCCTGGCAGAAGCAGAACGCCCCGGAGCACGACTACGCCAAAGCGGCTGCGGCGGAAGCCGTCCGTATGCGTGATGAAATCATAGGGGAGATTGGGGCAATTAAATGATGAAATACGATGTGAAGTGCTGCAAGGTCCTGCAGAAGCGGGAGATTGCAACCGATATTTTTGATATGACTGTGGAAGCGCCCTCTTTTGCAGAGCTTGCCCAGGCGGGGCAATTCGCGCATATCTATGTGCCGGGCAAGACTCTGCGCCGCCCGATTTCCATCTGCGGCGTGGACCGCGCTGCGGGAACGCTGCGCTTTGTATTCCAGATCCGCGGGGATGGCACCCGCATTTTGGCGGAGACGAACGAGGGCGAGCCGCTGGACATCCTCGCGCCGCTTGGACACGGGTTTCAATTGGGAGACGTCTCTCGCAAAGCGGTATTTGTGGGCGGCGGCATCGGCGTTCCGCCATTGTTGGAGGCGTCAAAACCATTTGGTGGAAACGCCACGGCCGTGCTCGGTTTCCGCAATAAAGACGCGGTGATTCTGGAGGAGGATTTCCGTGCCCAGGGATGCGCCGTGCGCGTTGCAACCGACGATGGCAGCGCGGGATACCACGGTCTGGTGACGGACTGCCTGAAGGATCTCACGTTTGATGTAATCTTTGCCTGCGGCCCCACCCCTATGCTCAAAGCGGTGTGCGCGGTTGCAAAGGAGCGCGGCGTGGAGTGCCAGATCTCTTTGGAAGAGCGCATGGCCTGCGGCATCGGCGCATGCTTGGGCTGTGCCTGCAAGCTGTTGGAAGATGGGCGGGAGTATTTTGGGCATGTCTGTAAGGACGGTCCAGTTTTCCCGTACCAACATGTCGTTTTGGATTGAGGAGGCGGAAACATGGCTGATTTACATGTCAATATTGCGGGCGTGGCGTTTGAAAACCCGCTGATCGCCGCCTCCGGCACATTCGGATTTGGCCGCGAATATCAGGAGTTCTATCCGCTTTCCACCTTGGGTGGCATCTCCTGCAAGGGTATCACGCTGCAGGAGCGTCTCGGGAATCCACCGCCCCGTATCGCGGAAACCCCGTCCGGTATGCTGAACTCCGTGGGTCTGCAAAATCCCGGAGTGGATCATTTTATCGAAGAGGATCTGCCGTGGCTGAAACAGCAGGGCACGGTGGTCATCGCCAACATCGCGGGCAATACACAGCAGGATTACTGCCGCATGGCGGAGAAACTCTCCGATAGCGACGTGGATATGGTGGAGTTGAACATCTCCTGTCCGAATGTCAAACACGGCGGCGTGGCGTTTGGGACTTCCTGTGCAAGCGTGGAAGAGATTACAGTGGCGGTGCGCAAATACTGCAAAAAGCCGCTGATGGTCAAGCTTTCCCCCAATGTGGCGGACATCGCGGAGATCGCCGCGGCTGCGGAAGCCGGCGGCGCAGACGCTATTTCGCTCATCAACACGCTGACCGGTATGCGCATCGACATCCGAACCCGGCGGCCGATCTTGCGCAACAATACGGGAGGCCTCTCCGGCCCGGCGGTGTTCCCGGTGGCGGTGCGCATGGTGTGGCAGGCGGCGCAGCGGGTTAAGGTACCCGTGGTGGGCTTGGGCGGCATCAGCACCTGGCAGGATGCCGTGGAAATGCTGCTGGCTGGCGCTTCCGCACTGCAGGTCGGCACGGCGCTCTTTACCGATCCCTATGCACCGGTCAAAATTTTGGAGGGACTCAACCACTATCTCGACGAAAATAACATCGCCTCTGTGACAGAGCTCACAGGCGGTGTATGCGCGTATTAAAGTTTGATGGGTTCCGTTTAAAAAGCGGATATGGTCTTTTGAAGCCAGCGGCAGCTTGGATGCTTGAAAACCGTTTCCAGTGCATTTCATTTGCCGATGTGTTTTGCCGGCGCCTATCTGTTGCTTTTTCATTTTTATAAGTCGAATTGCACAGCTTTCAAAAGGAGGACATGATGGAGACGCTTCATCAAACAAACCACAGGCCTATCCCGCCAAAGCCAGAGGGGAAGACCCGTATTTTGCTGGTGCGCCACTGCGAGGCGGAGGGCAACACGAACGGCACATTTCAGGGAAGCTCCGATTGCGGTATTTCCGGCAGCGGGGAAAAGCAGCTGGAACTGCTGGCTCTGCGCTGCCGGAATATGCGTATCGACGCCATCTATTCCAGCCCGCTAAAACGCGCATGGCTGACGGCGGAGGCGGTCAACCGCTACCACCATCTGCCGGTTCACGCTGACCGGCGGCTGCAGGAGATCGACGGCGGCGATTATGAGGGGCTTCTCTGGGCGGACCTGCCCAAGGTGGCCCCGGAACAGGACGTCAACTGGTAT
This sequence comes from Anaeromassilibacillus sp., assembly GCA_048455095.1. GTDB lineage: Bacteria > Bacillota > Clostridia > Oscillospirales > Acutalibacteraceae > Anaeromassilibacillus. The sequence continues at coordinate 3,758 of DBFXIC010000235.1, read as the reverse complement.
ACCGCTCCGCAGGACTTCCGTGCGCCCAACGGCGAAAGCATGCGCCAGGTATACGATCGCGTATGGGAGGCAATTTGCGCGATTGTACGGGAAAATCGGGGAAGGACGGTCTGTGTGGCCTCCCACGGCTGCGCCATCCGCAATATCCTCTGCCACGCGATGAATAAGCCGCTGGAAGAGTTGAACGATGTGGACTGGTGCGACAATACCGCCGTCAGTGTAATCGACTTTGACGAGCAGGGCGGTCCGCATCTGGTGCTGCAAAACGACGCCTCTCATTTAACACCCGAGATTTCTGTTTTTGCCAAGCAGACTTGGTGGAAAAGGGAGAATTTGGAGCGTAGGACATGAGAATTTTAGCGGTCGATTTAGGAAAAGCGCGCACGGGGCTTGCCGTGTGCGACGAGGGCGAGCGCCTGGCCTCTCCGGTCGGCGTTATACAGGAATATAACCGGGAAAAAGTCGCCCATTCTGTGGCGGAGAAAGCTGCGGAATACGGTGTAAAAGAGATTGTCGTCGGCCTGCCGCGCAATATGGATGGCAGCGAGGGAGAAAGCGCGCAGGGCGCGCGCGCCTTTGCAGAGCAGCTTCGGAATATGGTGCGCTTGCCTGTGGTGATGCAGGACGAGCGCGGCACGACGATTACAGCGCACGGCTATTTGAACGACACAGATACGCGCGGGAAAAAACGGAAGGCTGTGGTGGACGCCGTCGCGGCTACCATTATCCTGGAAGATTACCTCATGCGCCGCCGTAATATGCATTCTGGAACATAGCCAAAAAGAGGACCCACTCCAATCGGATGTGGGTTCTCTTTTTGTACTTGAACAGTTTTAGTTTCGGCCTTTGCCCATATAGAAGATTGCAATGGCCCCCGGACCGGTGTGAGAGCCGATGATCGGGCCGATATTGTTGGTAACCACGCGTTTAACATGGTAACGGCTCTTGATTTCTTTTTTCAAATATGCAGCGTCATCCGGGCAGTCGCCGTGGACAACAAAAACGACCTGGTCACCGGTGTCGCGGAATGTCCGCCCCATGTGCTCTAACAGTACACGGAGCGACTGCTTGCGACCACGGACTTTTTCCATAGGAACCAGTTTCCCTTCTTCTGTGATGCGCAGGATCGGTTTGATCCCGAGCATAGTCCCGACAAGCGCCGCTGTGCCGGAGAGCCGCCCGCCGCGTTTGAGGAAATTCAAATCATCCACCGTGAACCAGCCGGAAACCAGAAGGCGCTCCGTCTGCACCCATTGATGCAGTTCCTCGATCCCCATGCCCTCGCGTTGCTTTTGTACGGCGGCATAGACCAACAGGCCGGTGCCAAGCGTTGCAGTCAGGGAGTCGGCAACAAGGATGGTGCGGTCAGGGTATTTCACAGCCAGTTCCTCCGCCACCAGCACGGAATTATGGTAGGTACCGGAAAGTGCGGAAGAGAATCCAATATACAGCACATCCACACCGTTTTGTAAATAAGATTCAAATATATCTGTGAAAGCTGCCTGATTGATCTGGTTGGTGGTGGACATTGCACCCCCACGTAAACGATCAAAAAAAGCCTTTGCAGAAAACTCCCGTTCGTCCGGATAATGGGTGTAGCTTTCATCCCCAAAGTTAAAGGACATCGGAATCACATCGATGCCGAGCTCATTCACCAGCTTTGGCGGGAGGTCGGCACATGCGTCCGTAATAATTTGATATTCATTCATCCTATCGCTTCCTTTCCGTGGAGCTTGCTTAGTTCTTGCTTTTCCCCAGGAAAAACAGGGCGACCGTTCCAGGGCCGGAGTGGGAGCCGATGACGGGCCCGATATAGTTGATATAGATATTTTTTACCGAAAAACGCGCTTTTACTTGTTCCGCAACATATTCGGCATCCTTTGGCGCATTTCCGTGGCTGATAAAGATGGTTTGCTCCTCGGGATGCTCCACCGTCTCGGCCATGTGATTGACCAGTGCGTCCAGCGAGTTTTTACGGCCACGGACCTTTTCTACGGGAATCAGATGGCCTTCATCGTCAACATGCAGAACCGGTTTGATGCCCAACATGGTTCCGAACAGAGCAGCAGCACCAGAAACGCGTCCGCCACGCTTGAGAAAATTAAGGTCATCCACGGTGAACCAATGTGCCAGCCGGTTTCGGTTATTCTGTACCCAGGAGGTCAACTCGTCGATAGAAAGTCCTTCCCGCTGCTTTTGTACCGCATTGTAAACCAGTAGTCCCTCGCCCATAGAGGCCGCTAGGGAATCTACGACGACGATCCGGCGATCCGTATATTTTTCAGAGAGTTCCTGCGCAACCAAGCGGGAACAGTTATACGTGCCGGAAAGGCCAGAAGAAAAGCCGATATATAGCACGTCCGTGCCGGCCTGTAAATATCGTTCAAAGGTTTCGGTAAAAATTGCAGCGTTGATCTGATGAGTGGTGGTCGTTTCACCGGCGGACAGACGCTCATAAAAGATCTGATTGGAAAGTTCCCGCTCATCCGGAAATTGCAGATAGGGCGTGCCGCCGAGGGTGAATTCCATTGGAATAATTTCTATGCCAAGTTCCTCCGCCAATGCAGGGGAGAGGTCTGTATTGGAGTCTGTGATGATTTGATAGCCGTTCAATTTACACCAGCTCCTGTCCTTTCATAAGTTCTGCCTGCCACATACCAGAATAGGTTCTTAATAAAGGAGTAAAAATATCCGACCTGGGCCTCTTTGTCATATGGCACTATGCTTTTTAACGGGATTGCATGAAAAAGAAACGCAACCGATCAGGTGTTTTTATAATGCAAAGCCATATCTGTAAAGTCAAATTCACAGCAAGTCCATTTTTAGAATGTGCAACGTCTCTAAAGCAATGGAAACTTGCCTAAAAGGTAATTGCCAGATCTATCGCAAAATATTATATACCATTTGAAAATATCTGTCAAAATTGCTTTTCTATGTGATGCGATATAAAGAAAGGCCCCTGTTCCGTAAAACAGGGGCCCATTTTTTAAGTAAATCCCGCCTGGCCGTAATGTGCGAAATAACCTGCCTACGAAAGACAGGTGGGTGCCCGCCCAACGGTTTTCCACTCCCTTCTTCCAGCAAAAGCCGGGAGGTCTGCGGTCTGCCGCCGGAGCTAAGCTCCCGATTTAAAAGTGTAGGGTTATTTATACACAAGTCCACGCACCAGGCAGGGAGCAACTTACTCTTCGGGGTCTTCCTCCTCGTAGAGTTCTTCAAAATGCTTTTCAAAGATTTCCGCAAGGCGGTCAAGCAGTTCTTCGTCCTCTACTTCGGCAAGCTGCTGTTCGCCGTCCTCTTCAATCGCCTCAAAGATGTAATAGGTACCTTCAGAGTCTACCTCATCCTGCGGGTCATCAAAAGTGGGAAGCAAAGCATAAAAACATCCCTCGTCGTTATCAATTACATCGAGGACTTCAAACTCGTGTTCTTCACCCTCGTCGTCAATCAAGGTAATCAGATCTGCACCAAATTCGTCGTTCAACAGATTCATCTCCTTACAGTATACTTTCTGTTATTCATTTTACCTTTATCATAGCAGTAAGTCAACAGAAACTTTAGATTATCGGAAATTCATTTTATGGAAGCGATACATTAAAATTGGGAAAGAAAAGACAGAAGAATGTAGAAAATAGAGATAATCTTTCACAGGTCCATATGGCGGTATGATGGGACAATTTCAATTCTTTGCGTTGTTTAAGGATGTATACCCCTTTGCTTGTCAGTTGACGCACAGTGCGCCGTACCCTAATTTAAGG